>NZ_JBFRFD010000522.1:0-2470 GCF_052114645.1 Arthrobacter sp. 2YAF22_2 | reverse complement strand
GACGTCGTGCGCGCCACGGGTATCCCGTATGCCACCGCGCGCCGCTTCCTGCCGCCCGCGGCCGCGGCGGACTGGACCTCCGAATTTTTGGCCACGGCCCCGGCCCCGGCTTGCCCGCAGGGCCCGGTTCCGTTCCTCGACGACGTCCTGGGCACCAAATACGGGGAGCTTCCGGGCAGCGAGGACTGCCAGAATCTCTCGATCACCATGCCCRGCGACCTCAGGCCCGACGAGAAGCTGCCCGTTATGGTCTGGATCCACGGCGGCTCCTACACCACCGGGTCCGGGGACCTGGCCATCTTCGACCCTGCACGACTGGTGTCCGAGAACCGCGTGGTGGTTGTTTCGGTGACCTACCGCCTGGGCCTGTTCGGGTTCCTGGCCACGCCCGGGGGCCGGCCCGGTAACCTGGGGCTCCTTGACCAGCTGGAAGCCTTCCGGTGGGTGCAGCGGAACATAGCGGCCTTCGGCGGGGACCCGGGCCGGGTGACCGCCTTCGGCCAGTCCGCCGGCGGCGATGCGATCGCCCACCTGATGGCTACCCCGGACGCACCGGGGCTTTTCCGGCGCGCGATCATCCAGAGCGCGCCGCTCGGCATCGCCCGGGGGCGCGCCAAAATGAACCACGCCATGGGAATCGCCGCTGAAACCGTGACGGAGCGGACCCCCGCCATGGAGGTGGTGGCACGCGAGGCGCAGGTAGCCAAGGTGGCGCGGAAGTTCGGGCTGCTCGCCGCAATGCCTTTTGGCACCCAATACGGTCACGAGCCGCTCCCGGAGGGAGGTGCCATCGAGGCTGCCTGGGACCGGTCCGCGCCTGCGATCGACGTGCTGATCGGGCATACAACTGAGGAAGCCCGGTTGTTCCTCCCCCGCAGCCCGTGGCTCATGCAGTTGGCGGCGGTTCCGCTGGTGGGCGCTGCCGCCGTCCGCGCCATCGACTGGGTGGTGACTGAAACCGTGTACGGCCGGGCTACCCGCCGCTTCGCCCGCYGGCACGCCAAGGCAGGCGGACGGGCCCACCGGTACGTCATGGACTGGCGCGCCCCCGGCAATATCTTCGGCGCCGCCCACACCATTGACTTGCCCCTGCTGCTCGGCAACCGCAAGACCTGGGACGGCGTGGGCCTGATCGACGGCGCCCGCTGGGAGGACGTGGACATGACCGGCCGGTCCGTGCGGGCCCTGTGGGCCGCTTTTGCGCGGGGCGATGACCTTGGCGAAGCGGGCGCCGTTGACAATGCGCTGCAGTACAGGCGGGTCTGAGCCCGTCGTGAGGACCCTCGGCGTCGATCTCGCGGCCGCCACCAAGAAGACCGCGGCGGCCGTGCTCGAATGGGGCGACGGCGGCGCGCGGCTGGTGGAGGTGTTCCTCGGCGTCGACGACGGCGAAATCGTCAGGCTCTTCGGCGCCAGCGATATGACCGGAATCGACTGCCCGGTCGGTTGGCCGGACGCGTTCCTGCCCTTCCTCGCCGGCCACCTTGCCGGCGATCCGCACCCGGTGCTGGACCATGACGGCATCGAGGGGCGCCGGCTGCTGGCCTACCGGGACACCGACCGCTTCGTCACTGCCCGGACCGGGCTGATTCCGCTCAGCGTCGCCGCGGACCGGCTGGCGCACCCGGCGATGCGCTGCGCCGTCATCCAGGCCAAAATAGCGCAGCAGCACGGTCCGCAGGCCAGGGACGGCAGCGACCGGTTCGCCGAGGTTTATCCGGCCGCGTCCCTGAGGTCCTGGGGTCTGCTGGCCCGCGGCTACAAGGGCCGCGGCGGCGCCGAAACGGAGCGGCTGGACGGAATCCTGGCCGGGCTGCAGCGTGCCGCGCCCTGGCTGGACCTGGCCGGACACGAAGCTGAGCTGGCCGGCTCCGATGACATGTTCGACGCCGTGATCGCCTCCCTCACCGCGCGGGCCGTAGCCCTCGGCGACACCCTTAGCCCCGACCCGGGGCACGCCCGGGCGGCCCGCAGCGAAGGCTGGATCCATCTGCCCACCGGCGGGCTGGACGCGCTCAATCGCGGCGGCCGGCCGTAATCACCGGCCCTGACCCGGCCCGCTACTGACGGCTACTTCAGCGTCAGGGCCCAGCCGCTGATTTCCGGCGCGTCCTCGCCGTTCGCCCGGGTGTAGTTGTGCGCCCGGATGCGCAGGTCCTGCAGCGACTGGCGCAGCAGCGAGTGCCGCTCCGCCAGCCCCGGGACCCGGTCGATCGCGTCGATGGCGAGCTGGTAGCGGTCGATCCCGTTGAGCATGGCCATGTCGAACGGCGTCGTGGTGGTGCCTTCCTCCTTGTAGCCGCGCACGTGCAGGCCTGCCTGGTTGGTGCGGCGGTACGCCAGCCGGTGGATCAGTGCAGGGTAGCCGTGGTATGCGAAAATAATCGGCTTGTCCGGCGTGAAGATGGCGTCGAAGTCCCGTGAAGTGAGGCCGTGCGGGTGCTCGGCGGCGTCCTGCAGCCGCATCAGG
>NZ_JBFRFD010000521.1:0-2472 GCF_052114645.1 Arthrobacter sp. 2YAF22_2 | reverse complement strand
CGTGTGCAGTACCTCCGCGCTGCCGTGAAGTCGCTGCCGGAACGGATGCGGTACGTCGTCGAGGAAATCTACTTCGGCGGTCGGACGGTCAAGGACCTGGCCGCTGAACTGGGCTCCACCCACGCCGCCGTGTCGCAGCAGCGGGCGGAGGCGATCCGCCTGATGCGAGACGGCCTCGCCGCCCACTATGCGGACGACCCGGAGCACGGCTTCGAACCGCAATCGCGGATCACGCCGCGACGGCGCAACGACTACCTCGCGCAGTTGTCAGAAGCCACGGCCGGCGGAATCACCCGTGCCATATTCCCGCAGGGGCCGATGCTGAACCAGGCCGTCTAATCGCGCACCGAACGCTTAGTAAGGTCACTTAGTTAGCTGATCGTGAAATTCCGCCACGACCGTCGCGGAAGGCGTCCTCGCTGGGGTAGCGTCTGGGGCATAACGCCGTCACAGCCGTTCCAAGCAAGGAGGATGCATGAAAGCAACACCGACCCTGACGAACAATCTGCAGGCCGTTCTCGTGGACCTGATCGAACTCCACATCCAGGGCAAGCAGGCCCACTGGAACATCGTCGGTACGAATTTCCGCGACCTTCACCTGCAGCTCGATGAGATCATCGAAGCCGCCCGCGGGTTCGCCGACGAGATGGCCGAGCGCATGCGCGCCCTGCACGCACTCCCGGACGGCCGCAGCTCCACGGTTTCGAAGACCACCGCKCTCGCCGAGTTCCCCACCGGCCTGATCAACACCAAGGACGCGATCGAGAAGATCGTCGCCGCCCTCGAGGCCGCCGTCGGGACCATGCGCAAGGTGCACGACGAGGTGGATGAGGAAGATCCCACCACGGCGGACCTGCTGCATGCTTTCATCGCCAAGCTCGAGCAGTACGCCTGGATGGTGAACGCCGAAACCATGCGCGCCACCGCCAGCGTCACCACGGCGGATGCCAAGAAGTAACTGCCGCCTTCTCCGCACCTTCAGCAGCGTCCGACGCCGGGTTCCCTCCCGGCGTCGGACGTTGCTGTTTAACTGGCGGGCTGGCGAACTGGTGCTTTGGCCGACCCCTTGACAGCCGCCCTACGCGACACATACTTAAGTATGTGCTTAACAATCAGGACGCGCCCGACGGGCCGGAACTCGACGGGATCTTCCATGCCCTTGCCGATCCCACCCGCCGGGCCATCGTGATCCGGCTGTGCGAGGGGCCGGCCTCGGTCTCCGTGCTGGCGGAACCCTTTTCCATCAGCCTGCCCGGGATTGTCCAGCATCTTCAGGTCCTCGAGGCCAGCGGGCTGATCCGCAGCGAAAAAATCGGCAGGGTGCGCAGCTGCAGCATTGTCCCTGCCGCGGTGCGGCGCGCAGAGCACTGGTTGGGCCAGCGCCGGACGCCAGAAGAGCGCCGCCTTGACAGGTTGGAGCAGTTCCTGGATTCCCAGCCTCCACATTGAGCAAGGTCAACACCCAGCAGTATCCACACCCGGCAGAATTAGGAGCCCGTCATGAATGTCCCCGTTACGCACGCAAGCTTCAGCCTCGAACGCCGGCTGAACGCGCCGCCGTCCCGCGTATTTGCAGCCTTCGCCGACCACGCCAGCAAGAAAAAGTGGTTCGGCGGCCCGCCGGAGTGGTACCAGGGCGAGTCCAGCCTCGACTTCCGGGAGGGCGGCCGCGAGACCGACGTCGGCGGCCCTGAAGGCGGCTGGGTCTCAACCATGCATGCCATCTACCACGACATCGTCGACGACGAGCGGATCGTCTACACGTATGAAATGCTGCTCGACGGCCGGCGGATGTCCGTCTCGCTGAGCACGATCGAGCTGACGGCCGACGGCGGGGGCACCGTCCTGACCTTGACCGAGCAGGGCGCCTTCTTCACCGGATCGGCCGCGAGCGACGCCGAACAAGTGGCGGGCCGCGAGGAAGGAACCGCGGGCCTGCTCGACGCGCTGAAGGCCTACGTCGACGCGGCCTGAGGCCGGCTCCTAGTCCGCCGTCGGCACCTTGCGGAGGACGACCGCGGCGAGGACCGCGGTGCCGGCCATCAGCACCAGCGCGATGGCGGCCGTGATGTGGACGCCTGAGTCAAAGGCGCTCCGGGCGGCCGCCGTCACGGCCTCTGYCAGTGGGCCCGGCAGGGTCTGAGCCAGCTCGTCGGCCCCGGCGAGGGTCTCTCCGGCCCGGTGTACCGCCGATGGGGCCGCCTGCAGCGCACCGTCGGGGAGCCGGAAATTGTGCTGGTAGGAGGCGGTCAGTATGGAACCGAGGATGGCGGTGCCGAGCAGGGAGCCGACCTCGTAACCGGTTTCGGAGATGGCCGCCGCGGCGCCGGATTTCGCCGCCGGCACGGCTCCCAGGATCAGGTCGTTGGAAATGGTTTCGGACGCACCGACGCCCACGCACAGGACCAGGAGGGCGGCCAGCAACAGGCCCGGCCCGGCGCGGTGGTCACCCAGAGCCACGATGCCATAGGC
>NZ_JBFRFD010000520.1:0-2496 GCF_052114645.1 Arthrobacter sp. 2YAF22_2 | reverse complement strand
CATGTTCTCAAGCACTACTGCTGCGCGCCATCGCTCCGACGCCACCGCCGGGCGGTCCTCAGCATTTTCCATCAAGTCAGGTACCGTCGGCCGCCAGGCCGCAGTAATCTTTGCAGCCTCCGGACTCGTCCTCACAAGCGGCATGGCGGCCAACGCCGCCGTCGCACCGGTTCAGCGCGACGCCGCCCCCGCATCCTCCGTTGACGTCGCCAGCAAGGTCTCGACGCCGGTCACGGCTGATTCCTCCGTGCAGATCAGCTTTGATCGCTCCGCCGTTGCTACTTCGCCGGCCCCCGTGATCGAGCAGCCCGCCGCAGCTCCGGCGGTCGCAGCCCCGGCCGCCGCCGCGCCGGCCGCAGTGCAGGCCCCGGCCGCACCGAAGATCACCGTGCAGGCCGCAGCGGCCCCGGCGCCGGCTCCGGCGGCAGCCGGCGGCGTCAATGCCGCAATGCTCGCCTCCGCGTACGCCCAGATCGGCATTATCCAGGACTGCACCGCCATGGTGGAGAAGGCTCTCGGCGCCGCCGGCCACCCGGTGGGTGACCTCGGTCCGCAGCAGTTCCTGAGCCAGGGGACGGTAGTTGCGACCCCGGAGCCCGGAGACATGGTGGTTCAGTCCGGCCACGTCGGCATCTACGCCGGCAACGGCCAGGTCGTCAGCGGCGGCATGAACGGAACCAACCAGACCATCGTCCACCCGCTGTCCTGGCTGACTGCCACCGGCGGCGTGACGTTCGTCCGCGCCTAAGCACCAAGGCGTAGGTGCCTGGGCGTACGCGCCGAGGCGCAGCGCACTGCATTGAAGGGCCGGTGGCCGGCTGTCGTTATGACGGCCGGCCACCGGCCTTTGGCGGGCTGGAGTACCGCAACAAGACAACGCCATTGCCAAACGCCCGGGTTTGAACGAGCGTGAGCGGCGTCTTGCTGTCCGCGGGCTTGAACAAGGGTGTCCCGCGCCCTATCAACACCGGGTGGACGTAGATCCAGTACTCATCGATCAGCCCGAGGCGCCGGAAGGTGTCGGCAAGATCAGCCCCGCCCAGGGCCAAATCGCCGCCCGGCTGTGCCTTCATTTCCAGGATGTCCTCGGCGATGACGTCGCGCACCACAGTGGTGTTCCAGTCGGTTGCCTCAAGCGTGCTTGAATAGACGACCTTGGGCATCTCCCGCCAGATACCGGCGAACTCGGCCATCGTCGGCGGGCAGGCCGGATCCTGGTCCGCCGTCGGCCAGAAGCTGGCCATCAGCTCATGGGAAACGCGGCCACTGAGGAACGCGCCCATGGTGCGGAGGTGTTCGTTGAAATGGCTGTGGAGTTCCTCGTCGACCATGTGCCAGCCGATGTCCCGGTCGGGTCCCTCCACGTAGCCGTCGAGGGACACCTGCAGGGCGAGGATGATCTTCCGCATGGCCCAGAGCCTACGCGTCGGGTGGCCGCCGCCGGAAGGGGTGCGTGGGCACCCGGGTTTCGGCAGCATACTGCCGGTTTTGCCGATGCGGTTGACTGGGCTGCTCCGTGAATGCATGATCGGCAACATCTTGCCGATTGGATGCTCGTCATGCATTATGGAAGGATATTGGGGTCCAAATCGGCAGAATGTTGCCGGACCGTCACCCGCATAGGTGGCATACGTTCGAAGGGGGAGTGCCGTGGCCGACGTGGCAAGTATTGCCGAGGGGATCCGCCGAAGCCGCAAGGCTGCCGGGCTTACCCAGGAGGATTTGGCGTTGCTGGCCGCCACCTCGGAGCGCACCGTCCGCGCCATCGAGACCGGGACCGGCAACCCCTCATTGCGTGCGGTCGCGGCCGTGGCCAACGTGCTCGGCCTGCGGCTCGCGGTGATCTGATGGCTGCCGAACTGCAGGAACTGAGGTTCGTCAGGTCCGCCGACGTCTACAAGAACGGACACCTGGCCGGTTCCCTGGCCCGCACCACCGACGGCGGGGTGCGGTTTTCGTACCGGTCCGACTATCTTGCGGGCGGGTACCCTGCGGTTGCGGTATCCCTGCCGGGATCCGAAGTGGCGGTGGAAGCCCCCGCGGGCGCCCTGCCGGCCTTCTTTGCCGGGCTCCTTCCCGAGGGGCACCGGCTTACCGTGTTGAAGAACGCCACGAAAACCAGTTTTGACGACGAATTGACGCTGCTGCTCGCCGTCGGGGCTGATGTGCCGGGCGACGTCCAGGTAGTTCCTGCGGGAGAGTTGCCCGTCGATCCGGCGGCGCTGGCAGACACCTCGCGGCCGGAGGAGCTGGATTTTTCTCTACTTGCCAACACCGTCGACCTGCACGGCATCCCGGGGGTGCAGCGCAAGACCAGCGCCTCCATGCTGACGACGCCGCTGGCCCTGCGCGGTCACCGCTACCTGCTGAAGCTGGACCCAGCGGAACATCCCCATCTGGTGGAAAACGAGGCAGCCCATCTGATCGGCGCGAGGGGGCTCAAGATCCCCGTCGCAAAGAGCTCCGTTATTAAGGACAGTCACGGCCTGCCGGGGC
>NZ_JBFRFD010000519.1:0-2498 GCF_052114645.1 Arthrobacter sp. 2YAF22_2 | reverse complement strand
GAACAGGACCTGCCACCTCGCCGCTGCCCGTGCTGCGCAAGCCGCGCCCGGCCGCGGCTTTCAAGGACCTGCCCACGGACCGGACGCTGGTGATGGGGATCCTGAACGTCACCCCGGATTCGTTCTCCGACGGCGGGAAGCACGCGACGGCGGACACCGCAGTCGCCGCCGGCCTGCGGATGTACTACGCCGGCGCCGACATCATCGACGTCGGCGGTGAATCCACCCGTCCCGGCGCCGCCGACGTCAGCGTCGAAGAAGAACAGCGCCGGGTCCTGCCAGTGATCGAGGCACTCGTCAAGGCCGGCGCCCTGGTCAGCATCGACACCACGCACGCCGCCACTGCCGAGGCTGCGCTGGCCGCCGGGGCCACCATAATCAACGACGTCTCCGGCCTCACGATCGAGCCGGAAATGGCCGAACTCGTGGCGCGGAGCAAGGCGCCCTATATCCTCACACACCGCCGCGGCGATGCCAGCACCATGGACTCGCTGGTCGAGTACCGGGACGTGGCGCAGGACGTCGCCGCCGAACTCGCCGGCGTCCGGGACAAGCTCTACGCCGCCGGCGCCACCGCAGAACAGATCATCCTGGACCCGGGCCTGGGCTTCGCGAAAACCGGGGCGCAGAACTGGGAACTGCTGCAAAACATCGACGTGCTGCAGGCCCTGGGCCACAAGGTCCTGGTCGCCGCCTCCCGGAAACGGTTCCTGGGCAGCCTCCTGACCGTCGCCGGCAAGTCGGCGCCGCCGGTCGAACGCGACGCGGCGACCGCCGCCGTGACTGCCATCAGCGCCTACCGCGGCGCCTGGGCGGTCCGCGTGCATGACGTCGGCCCGAGCCTGGACGCCGTCAAGGTCGCCGCCCGCATCGCCCCGGTTCCGTGCCCGGCGGCCTCCGCCGTGCCCGGCGACAACTGAACCGGCCGCCCATGGACCGGATCACACTGAGCGGCGTCACCGCCGTCGGGCATCACGGGGTGTTCGACTTCGAACGCCGCGACGGCCAGCCGTTCGTCGTCGATGCGGTGCTGCACCTCGACTTTGCGCCGGCCGCGGCCAGCGACGACGTGCTGGACACCGCGCACTACGGGGAGGTGGCCGAGTGCATCCGCGGCTGGATCACCGGCACACCGCTGAACCTGATCGAGGCCCTCGCCGTCCGGATCGCCGACGACGTGCTGCGGCGCTTCCCGGTGGCCGCGGTGGACATCACCGTGCACAAACCCAAAGCCCCGATCGAGGTCGACTTCGGCGATGTGTCCGTCAGCGTGCACCGGGAACAGCCATGAGCCCCCACGCCGCGGCCTACACGCGCGCCGTGATCGCCCTCGGCAGCAACCTGGGGGCCCGTAACGACACGCTCTCCGCCGCCGTCGCCGACCTCGTCGACCCGCCGGAGGTGCGGCTGCTGGCCATCTCGCCGATCGTCCAGACCAAGGCCGTGGGCGGCCCGCCGAACCAGCCGGATTTCCTGAACATGGTGATCGCCGTGGAAACCTCGCTCTCGCCCGAGGACCTGCTGCGGCACTGCCACGCGGTGGAACAAAAGCATCTGCGGGTCCGGGAGGTCCGCTGGGGTCCGCGCACCCTGGACGTGGACATCATCACGTACGGCGAACTGGTCAGTTCGGACCCCGACCTGACACTCCCGCACCCGCGCGCCGCGGAGCGCGCCTTCGTGCTCTACCCGTGGTCCCTGATCGAACCTGCGGCCAGGCTCAACGGCGAACGCGTGGGCGAACTGGCCGCCAGGGCCGCCGATTTCCCTGATCTGGCACCCTTTGACGGCTTCGAGGACCTCAACGGCGTGGCTGGGGCGGTGGAGGCGCCGTGAAGCTGACCAACCCGCTCCTGCTGCTCGTGATCGGCGTCGGGCTGGCCGCCGCCGGCTGGTTCGCCACGCTGCTTGCCGGCCGCTACGGCCTGGCCACCCCGGTGCTGCCACTGACCGGACTGATCACCATGGGCGTGATCGTGGTCCTCACGCTGATCCTCGGAGTCCGCGTGCTGCGCTGGCGCAACGGCAACAAGAAAAGAATGCTCAACCCGATCCTGGCCGCATGGACCCTGGTCCTTGCCCAGGCCTGCGCCTACACCGGGGCGATGCTGCTGGGCTGGCACGCCGGGATCTTCCTGGACCAGCTGCGACTCTGGAGCGTCCGCAGCGGTCAGGCCATCACCTGGCAGACGCTGGTCATGGCTGGCGGCGGCCTGGCCATGATTGTGGTGGGCCTGCTGGTGGAGCGGTTCTGCCGGATTCCGCCCGAGGACGGCGACGCCGAGGGGACCACGGACCTGCACGGGAAGCGCGGCAAACCCGAGGCGGAAGGCGAATATGCGTACCGAGGCGATTGACCCGCCGGGCGTTGCGTGGCTGCGGGTTTCACCCCGGTACATCACGGTGCGGCTGGCGGGCTGGGCGCTGGGCAACCTGGCGCTCGTCGCCGTCCTGTCCCTGCCGCTGATCCTGGTCCTAAACGGAGCCTGGACCTGGCC
>NZ_JBFRFD010000518.1:0-2500 GCF_052114645.1 Arthrobacter sp. 2YAF22_2 | reverse complement strand
GCACCACGGCGCCTCGCACAACGCCTCCCGCAGCGCGCACCGCGCGTGCCGCTTCGGCCAGCGTGGCACCGGTGGTGAGCACATCGTCCACGACGAGGCAGGCCCTGCCAGCCAGCGCCGTGGGACGCATTCCGCGCTTGATGTTCATTGAGCCGCGGACCCGCCGGGCCCTCGCGGCTTGTCCCAGTCCCTTTTGGCCACCGGGCCAGCCCGCCAGAGCCGTGGCCCGGCCCGCCAGAGGCGTGGCCCGGCCCGCCGTCGTCCGGGAGCGGCCGGGTGGGCCGACCGGCGCCGGCCGTACCTTGCGGAGCACGTCGGCGACGGCGGTGCCCTTCAGGGCCGGGCTACGCCTGGCACGGGACAGCAGCAGGTGGACGGGGCTGAAGCCGCGGCGCCGAAAAGCGGCTCCGCTGCTGGGAACGGGGACCAGTAGTATCCCCGGCGCCGGACCTGCGGCGGCCCCGACGGCCTGGGCCAGCGCCTTGGCCAGTTCCTCGGCCAGTTGGCGCTGGCCGTGCCGCTTGAAGGAAAGCAGGGCCTGGGCCAGCTCGCCCCGGTAGACCCCTGCCGCCACGACCGGAAGCAGGACGGACCCGTCCATGTCCATCAGGGCGGGTGCCCTCCCCTCGGCCCGGAACGGCCGGCGGGTCAGCAGGCGGATCCGGTGCGCGCAGGCGGCACAGAGCGTCCTGTCCTCCGCACCGCAGCAAACGCAGGCCACCGGCAGCGCGAGTGCCAGCAACTCCCCGGCGGCGGACTCCGCCCGCTCGGCGATCCGCGCCAGCCGGCCGGCGTAGTCACCGCGGTGTTTGGCGAGCGGCGGTGCCGGAGTGAGGTCCGGGTCACTGACCCGGTCCTTCCCATCGGTTGGGGCACGGCGGGGGGCATGGTGCCGTCGCTGGTTCACCCTTCAAGGCTGGGCCCCGCGTCCCCCGCCGGGAAGCCGGCCGCGCCGCTGTGTGGATAACCTGCCCGGCCGCTATCTGGACGAAGTTTTCCGGCCGCCGAGCACGCAGGCCGCAGCTCAGCCGGGGAAGGCCGGGTCGATGGCGCCTTTGAGTTGCTGCGACCAGCCGTTCCCGAGCCGCTGGAAGATGCCGTCCGCGGACTGGCCGAAAATCTCTGCCGGTCCATTGCCCGCACTGAGCGCGGTAAGCCCGGCCCAAGGTGCCAGTTGCTGCGGCGCCGCGGACGTTAGGGACAGCAGTTCGGGGGTGACGTTTCCGTTCGCGGACCCCTTCATGACGGCGATGGTGGTGTCGTTGACCCAGACGCCTTGGTCTGGATCAGTGGCAGCCAGCAGGGTTGTCGGCACGGTGAGGTCCCGCGGGGTGCCGTCGCCGTTGCGGATGATGCCCGTGATCTGGACGCTCGTCTTACCGTTCAGCTCCGAAATGACCAGAGCTCTGGTCCCTTCGCGGGAGATCCGGAACTCCTTGATCTGCCGTCCGGCGAGCCACGACGGCGCCAACGTCACGGAGGGCACGGTGGCGCCCTCCGCGACCCCGGTCGGACGGTAGGCCAGGACCTCGGTGGCCCCGCTCGCACCGGGACCGGCGGTCCAGACCCAGTCGTAGCGCCCGAAAGACGGCCGGGAGAGGCCGGCCCTCGTGGTGAGGGCGCGTGCGGGCTGGCCCGGGACGATCGAATACAAGGTGGTGCGGTCGGCGTTGAGGAAGGCCGCGGACTGGGAGACCGGGGATTCAGCCGGCAGGCGCGGCGCCAAGGCGCTCACCGGCTGCATGCCGGGCAGCGGGCTGAGCTTGTTGTTCTCGTACCGGACCAGGTCGTTGTTGCTGACCGCGATCTGGTGCGCCGGGACTTCCTTGTCCCGCACCGGCGGGAGCACCGACCCGTTGTCCTCGACCCGCACCAGGTCCTGGTTGGCCCGCAGTTCCACGTTGATCACATCGGGCTGGCTGCGGAAGGTCAGCGCAAGCTGGGTCTGCATCCGGAGCCGGTCCTCGTTGGACGCGTCCACGAGGTCCTTGGCCGACAGGTCCACCTGCGCTGCGCCGGAGACGACGGGGACCGACTCGCGGGCCAGCTTCATGCCGGACGGGAAGGCGCTGACGACGGCGCCCTTCAGGTAGGGTGCAGGGCCGCCGAGCAGGGCGCTGGTCATGGATTTGACGGTCTTCTTCTTGATGAACCAGCGCACATCGGGCACCGCGTAGCTGAAGGTGGGGTCGTAGAAGTAGATGGGGTACGCGCCGTAGATGACCTTGAACGTCTCCTCGGGGATGGCGGTCCCGTCCGGGATGTCCGCAATCCTCCATTCGCCGTCCACCTTGGTCAGCGTCGCGGGGATGCTCTCCTTGGAGCCTTCCGGCAACTGGGTGGCGATGCCGTCGGCGTCGACCGAGTACGCCAGGTCCAGTTCGTAGTTAAAGACGTTTTCGACGGCGGTCGCCACCACGCGGGCGGAGCGGAAGACGAGTACCCGCTGGTCCGGCTTCCATTTCACCGAGGACGCCTGCGTGAGGTATTGCCGCGCCAC
>NZ_JBFRFD010000517.1:0-2510 GCF_052114645.1 Arthrobacter sp. 2YAF22_2 | reverse complement strand
ACCTGACGCTTGTGTGAGTTATGACAGCGTCAGGTTCACAGGGGTGTCGACGGAGACATCGAAGGAGTCCCAATGAGTACGGAAAACGCCGCCGCGAGGCGCGCAGAAGAGCCCGAAGTCGAGTTGTCGGGTCTGAAGAAGGTAGTGGCGGCCTCGATGGCCGGCACGGTGGTTGAGTGGTACGAGTTCTTCCTCTACGCCTCCGCCGCCACCCTGGTGTTCGGCAAGATGTTCTTCCCCAACTCCGGCACGGAGCTGGACGGAATCCTTGCCGCCTTCCTGACCTACGCGGTGGGCTTCATCGCCCGCCCCATCGGCGGCATCGTGTTTGGCCACTTCGGTGACAAGTTCGGCCGCAAGCA
Source organism: Arthrobacter sp. 2YAF22_2 (assembly GCF_052114645.1). Lineage (NCBI taxonomy): Bacteria > Bacillati > Actinomycetota > Actinomycetes > Micrococcales > Micrococcaceae > Arthrobacter > Arthrobacter sp. 2YAF22_2. The sequence goes on along the minus strand of NZ_JBFRFD010000517.1, from coordinate 2,148 downwards.
GCTCCTGCAGCTCAGCATCATCCTGGTCGGCGTCTCGACCTTCCTGATGGGCTGCCTCCCGAGCTTTGCGCAGATCGGCTACTGGGCACCGGCCCTGCTGGTGTTCCTCCGCTTCGCCCAGGGCTTCGCCGTCGGCGGCGAATGGGGCGGCGCCGTCCTCCTCGTCGCCGAGCACAGCCCCAGCAAGTCCCGCGGTTTCTGGGCCAGCTGGCCGCAGTCTGCCGTCCCGCTGGGCAACTTGCTCGCCACCGCCGTACTGTTCATCCTCTCCGCCGTGCTGTCCTCCGCGGACTTCCTGGGCTGGGGCTGGCGGGTTGCGTTCTGGCTGTCCGCCGTCATCGTGCTGATCGGCTACTACATCCGGACCAAGGTCCAGGATGCCCCGATCTTCCTGGAGGCACGCAAAGAGGTTGAAGAGGGCCAGAAAGGCTATGGCGTCGCCGAGGTCTTCCGCCGCTACCCCCGCGGCGTGTTCACCGCCATGGGCCTGCGCTTTGCAGAAAACATCCTGTACTACCTCGTGGTCACGTTCTCGATTACCTACCTCAAGACCGTCGTCCACACCGACACCTCCCAGATCCTGCTCCTGCTGCTCGTGGCGCACGCCATCCACTTCTCCGTGGTGCCGATGGTCGGCCGCCTCTCGGACCGTCTGGGTCGCAAACCGGTGTACATGGCCGGCGCCGTTTTGGGTGCAACCTGGGGCTTCTTCGCCTTCCCGATGATGGACACCGGCAACGACTTCGTCATCCTCGCTGCGGTCATTATTGGCTTGCTGTTCCACGCCCTGATGTACGCCGGCCAGCCGGCGATTATGGCGGAAATGTTCCCGACCCGGATGCGCTACTCGGGCGTCTCGCTCGGCTACCAGGTCACCTCGATTGTGGCGGGTTCCCTTGCCCCGATCATCGCCGTTGCGCTGCTGAGCCAGTACAAGTCCTCCGTTCCGGTGGCTGTCTACCTGCTGCTCGCCTGCATCGTTACGGCCGTCGCGGTGTTCTTCCTCAAGGAAACCCGGGGTGTTTCGCTGCACGACGTCGACGCCGCCGATGCCCAGGGCACAGCGGACCTCATCGCCGCAGGCAAGAAGTAGCAGCAAGAAGTAACAGGTAAGAAATAGCAGGTAAGAAGCAAGCTCAGCCGTTACCACGCTGCCCGTGTCCGCGTTTCTACGCGGGCGCGGGCTGCTCCTTTTCGGAGTCTTCTGCGGCGGACGGGTTGCGACTACTGAATTGATGCTCACGGAGGCCGCGGGCAGGAAGGGGACCGAACGGCGACGGCCTCCTGATCCCCGTGCCGCACAAGGCCGCCGGCTTGTGGGACGGCTGTCCGGAAAGCCCGCGCTATCCCGGCCATGAAATTCTTCGGTCGGGGGCCTGTGAGAATCACCGTGTCACCGCCGGCGGTTGGCCAGAAGCCCGGGCCTTTGCGGACGCCGACTCCGGATCAATGGCGTGCCGGTTCCTAGGTTCAGGGTTTGGCGTAGTCGACGAATCCCTGCCAGTCGATCACGACACAGGGTTCGTCTCCCAGTACCCAGGCGTCGTGCCCGGGGGCCATGGTGGCGAAGTCGCCGGGCCCGTACTCCATTTCCTCGCCGTCGTTCATAACGACCTTCATTCGACCGGAGACGAAATACCCCATGTGGGCGGCCTGACAGCTCTCCGTTTTGGCGATCGGTTTTACGTGCTCGGACCAGCGCCATCCGGGCAGGAATGTGGCGCGTCCCACGCCGCCCTGTTCGAGGTTGACGAGTTGAAGTTGGCCCGTGCCACCTTCAAAGGGACGCGTCTCCTCGGGCGAATCGAGGCTCATGCGAACTAAACCTGGCATCATGACCTCCTATGGTCGGTCCTGCTTGTTGTGGGTAGGCTCCGACACTGCGCTCTGGCGGTGTTTACCCCTCGGATGCTGTGAAACTTCACCCGACGGCGCCTCTGCGGAAGGGCCGCCAGCGCGCTGAGCTACCGTCTTGATTTATAGACCCAATCGCGCCTTTTGCCTAGAGCGCACCGGTCCCGCATCAGCTGGGCTTGCGATTCACCGCGATACTTTTCCCTCACCGATGAGACGGCATTCGGAGGCTTCCTATTCGCAGCCGCTAACGCATGGTCTTTCATGTCAAGTGATGGCCCCGCCCCTGAGTAT
>NZ_JBFRFD010000516.1:0-2518 GCF_052114645.1 Arthrobacter sp. 2YAF22_2 | reverse complement strand
GTCCTGCCGCGGCGCACGCCCGGGATAGTCTGGGTGCAATATGCGCGACTGGCTGCTGTACCTCATCATCGCTGGAGCCCTGGTATTTGCCGTCTCCAGCTGGTGGGGTGTGCGCCGATTGAAAGCGAAGCATACGCGCAGCGCCGTCCGGGAAGAGACCCACAGCCCCAGCCTGGCCCGGCAGAAGGTCGCGGTGGTGATGAACCCGATCAAGGCCAGGTCCGCGGAGGCCCGCGTCCTGATCGAGAGCACCTGCCTCGCGGCCGGCTGGGAAGCCCCCCGGTTTTTTGAAACCACCGCCGAAGATCCGGGGTTCTCGCAGACCCGCGCTGCCGTGGAGTACGGGGCCGACGTCGTTCTGGCGGGCGGCGGCGACGGTACCGTCCGCGCAGTGGCCGGGGTCCTCGCGCACACGGACATCGCCATGGGACTCCTCCCGCTGGGAACCGGAAACCTGCTGGCCCGCAACGTTCACCTCGACATCGGAGATCTGCGCGGCTGCGTCGAGACCGCGCTGTTCGGCCACCAGCGTTTCATTGATACGGCGCGGATGAGGGTGGAAAACGCCCGGACCGGGCAGTCCGACGACCACGCCTTCCTGGTGATCGCAGGGATCGGCCTGGACGCCGAAGTGGTGGGCGACACCAACGACGGGCTCAAGAAGGCGGTCGGCTGGCTCGCCTACACGGAGGCGGGCGTCCGTCACCTCCCGGGACGCCGCAAGCGGGTGGCCATCTCGCTCGACGACCAGCCGGAGCAGTCCCGGAAGATCCGCAGCGTCCTGTTCGCCAATTGCGGCCTGATTCYCGGCGGGATCGACTTCATCCCGCAGGCCATGATCGACGACGGCATGCTCGACGTGGTGGTGATGAGTCCGCGCAGCGCGATCGGCTGGCTGGCGATGTACTGGAAGATTGTGCTCAAGCACAAGCGGACCCTGCCGGTGATGACCTACTACCGCTCCGGCAAGATCGTGATCAAGTGTGCCGAGCCGATGCCGACCCAGGTCGACGGCGATCCCACCGGCGAGGCCACAACGGTGACGGTCCAGGTGGCTCCGCGCTCGTTGCTGATCCGGGTGAAAGAAAACGCCGGGACGGAAGACCCGCCCAAAAGCGGTGCGGCCGGCCAGGCGAGCAACGGCTAGACCCCGGCCGCCCCTGAGCACGGCTGCTGGGCCGTGCCGCCGGACGAGGAGTGCTAGCTGGCTTCCTTTTTGGCTTCGGCGTCCGCGGCGGTGTCAGCTTTGGCGTCGGCGGCTTTCTTGGCCTCCGCGGCCGCCTTGGCCGCGCGGGCCTCGGACTGCTCGCGGATCATGGCCTGTTCCTCCTCGAAGCGCAGCCGGTCGGCACGGTCGGCGTCGTCGCCGTCCCAGTCCTGGTTTTCGGCCGTCGGCTTGGGATTGACGATCATTCCCTGGCCGTCATTTTCTGTGCTGGTGCCGGACATGGCCCGCTCCCTCCGTTAGAGGACTACCCCAATATGGATCAGGCAAGCATAGGCACAGTTTCCACGGGGCGGAAGTGCAGGATGTGGCATTTGTCTACGCTGTGGGCGAAGCCTGCGGGTTATATGCCTGAACCACTGATGCCCCGGCGAGTATGTCTTTGACCCAGGCATGGGCGGAGCGGAATGCCTGGTCCGAGGTGTGCGGGGCCACCTCGGCGCGTTGGCCGTCCGCCCTGCCGTAGGAGCCCAGGAACCGGGTGGCCGGGCTGATCCGATGCAGCCCGGCGAGCGCATCGGCTACCCGGGCGTCGCTCACGTGGCCGTCAGCATCGATGCTGAAGAAGTAGTGGCCCAGATACTGGCCGGTGGGCCTCGACTCGATGCGGCTGAGGTTCACCCCGCGGGTAGCGAACTGGTCCAGGATTTCCATCAGCGCGCCCGGGCGGTCCTCGGGCAGCGGAACCACCACGGTGGTCTTGTCGGCGCCGGTCCGTTCCGGCAGCGAGCCGGGTCGCCCCACCAGCACGAAACGCGTTACGGCCCCGGGGTTGTCGCCGATGTTTTCAGCCAGCACGGACAGGCCGGGTTGTTCGGCAGCGACGATCGGCGCGCAGATTGCGGCGTCGTAGTGCGCATCGCCTTCGAGCAGGCCCATCGCGGCGGCGGCCGTGGAGGAACCGGGGATATATTCAACGTCCGGAATATTCTTATCGACCCAGAGCCGGCACTGCGCCCAGGCGTGGCCGTGGGTGGAAATCCGCCGGATGTCGTCGATTCCGACGCCGGGCCGGGCCACCAGCACGAAGCTGATGGGCACCAGGGCCTCGCGCAGGATCCGCAGCTCCTGGCCGGTGGCAATCGCGTCGAGCGTGGCCGTGACGCCACCCTCCACGGAGTTCTCGATCGGGACCATGGCGGCGTCGGCCGACCCGTCGCGGACCTTGTCCAGGGCAGTGTTGACGTTCGAGGCCGGAACGCAGATGGCCTCTGCCGCGCCGGGCACCTGCATCAGTGCTGCCTCGGTGAACGTGCCGGCCGGACCGAGGAAGGTATAGGTGACAGGTGACGC
>NZ_JBFRFD010000515.1:0-2518 GCF_052114645.1 Arthrobacter sp. 2YAF22_2 | reverse complement strand
GTGATCGTCACCGGCGCCGTCTCCGAGCGCGGCATCGGCCGGGCCACCGCGGACTTCCTTGCCGAGCGCGGCTGGAACGTCGGCGTGATCGACCTCGATGATGCCGCCAGCAAGGCCGTGGCCAAAGAGCTGGCCGAAAAGCACGGCGTGAAGGCCTTCGGTGCCGGCGCCAACGTCGGCGACGAGGCTTCGATCCGTGCCGCGATCGACGAGATCGAGGCCGAACTGCCGCAGCTCGTGGCCCTGGCGAACGTCGCCGGCGTGAGTTCACCGGTGCCCTACCTTGAGCTCGACGCCGCCGAGTGGGACCGGGTACTCAACATCAACCTGAACGGTGTGCACTACGCCACCCGCCGGGCAGCAGAGTCCATGGTCAAGAACCGGCTGGGCCGGATCGTGAACATCTCCTCCGTCTCTGCCCAGCGAGGCGGGGGCACCTTCAGCAAGACCCCGTACTCCGTGGCGAAGGCCGGCGTCATCGGCCTGACCCGYGCCACSGCCCGYGAACTGGGCGGGTACGACATCACCGTCAACGCCATCTCACCCGGTCCGATTGACACCGACATCATGGGCGGCACCCTCAGTGCTGAACGCAAGGATGAACTTGTCAAGGACCTGGTGGTGAACCGGGTGGGCAGCACCCGCGACATCGCGGCCGCCATCTACTTCCTGATCGGCGAGGACGCAGGCTACATCTCCGGGCAGACGCTCAACGTCGACGGCGGCCTGTACATGCACTGACGGCCCCCAGCCAGGGAGCCACCGACGAACCGCGGGCCGCCGGCCTGCGGGCGAACCACCCCACCTCATCACTCGAAGGAGAGTGCTGTGTCCGCAACCACCGCAACATCCAAGGAGCTTCTGGCCCGCCCGGTCCTGAAGTCCGCGATCTCCAAGGCGGCCCGCCGGCTGATGCCGATGCTGGTCATTCTGTACGTCGTTTCGTTCCTGGACCGGACCAATGTCGGCTTCGCCGAAGCTGCCCTGGGCGCGGACAAAGGCGTCTCTGCCGGGGCGTTCGCCCTCGGCGCCGGCATCTTCTTCATCGGCTACGCGATCTTCGAGATTCCCAGCAACCTGCTGCTCAAGAAGGTCGGAGCCAAGATCTGGCTGGCGCGGATCGCGATCACCTGGGGCATCGTCTCCGCGTGCTTCGCCTTCGTCCAGGACGAACCCTCGTTCGTGTTCCTGCGGTTCCTGCTCGGCGTGACCGAGGCCGGACTCTTCCCCGGCGTCATCATGTACCTCGCCGAGTGGTTCCCGAACAAGGTGCGCGTGCAGATGTTCGCCATCTTCTACCTGGCCCAGCCTTTCTCCCAGATGATCGGCAACCCGCTCTCGGGCTGGCTGATCAACATCGGCGACCAGGTGCCCGGACTGCGCGGCTGGCAGGTCATGTTCTTCGTCGAGGGCGTGCTCGCCGTCCTGGCAGGCATCGCGGCTTTCTTCTTCCTGATCAACGGCCCGGAAAAAGCCAAGTTCCTGAGTGGCGAGGAGAAATTCGCGCTCAAGGAAGTCATGGCGCTGGAGGACAACATCAAGGACGAGACCGGCCCCCGCGGCATCCTCGCAGCAATGCGCAACGGCCGGGTCTGGTACTTCACCGCCATCTACTTCTGCCTGCAGATCGCTGTCTACGGCGTGACGTTCTTCCTGCCGCAGCAGGTCTCGTCGCTGACCGGGCAGAAGGTTGGCCTTGCCGTCGGCCTCCTGATCGCCGTCCCCTGGTTCTTCGGCATCTTCGCCTGCTACTTCGTCGGCCGGGCGGCGGACACCGTGGCCAAGCGGCGCAAGTTCGGCACCATCCTGTTCCTCTCCACCGGCCTGTGCATCTTCGGCTCCGCCTGGGCCGGCACCAACCACCAGCCGGTGCTTGGCATGATCTTTATAACCCTGGCGGTCTGCAGCTTCCTCGCTGTCGGCCCGGTGGTGTGGTCCTACCCCACGGCGTTCCTCGCCGGATCCGCCGCGGCCGCGGGCATCGGCCTGATCAACTCGCTGGGCAACCTGGGCGGCTTCGTCGCCCCGATCCTGCGGACCGCGGTCAACGAGGCCACCCAGTCGCCCACCGGCTCCATGGGCGTCTACGCCCTCGGCGTGCTGCCCTTCGTGGCAGCGGCGATGATGTTCGCCACCAAGCGGTTCAAGAACAAGGCGGACGAGCTGCTGGACTAAGTCCGGACCGCCGCCCCGCACACCCCAAGGAGACCCATGCCCCGCACCTCCGGCACCAGCGCCCACCCCCTTTACATCGGTGTCAGCACCAAGATGTACCTGGGCTACCAGGCAAGCCTGCGCTGGCTGTCGGAGGTGCGCGCCGTGGTGGACGCCCGGCCTGCCCTGGCTGCCGGCCCGGGCATCCGGGTGTTCATCATCCCGTCCTTCCCGGTCCTGGCGCAGGCCAAAACCATTTTCGCCGGTTCGCCGGTGCTCCTCGGCGCCCAGAACTGCGCGTGGTCGGACGGGCCGCTGACCGGGGAAGTCAGTCCCGGCATGCTGGCCGAACTCGGCGTCTCAC
>NZ_JBFRFD010000514.1:0-2520 GCF_052114645.1 Arthrobacter sp. 2YAF22_2 | reverse complement strand
CGTCTTGATCCTGCCCCAGTTCCGCCGCGGGAATCCCTTCCGCTCGATGGATTTCCGCGGTTCGTAAGATCCTGGGCGGGCTGGGCGCGGGAAACGGTGCTGTGCTTAGAGCATGAAAGGGCCCGACCCGCAAAGAATCACCGAAGCGCTGGCTGCCAGGTTTGCCTCCCCGACCCGGAGCACCCGCTTGACCGTGGTCCTCGGACGTTGGCTGGCCGTGACTTTTACCGTCTGCTTCCTCACCGGGTTGTTCAGCCACGGCCTGCAGAACCCGCCGTCGTGGATGTTTTTCCCTACCAGCCCGGCCTGGATCTACCAGCTCAGCCAGGCGCTGCATGTGACCGCCGGCATCGCCTCCATCCCGCTGCTGCTGGCGAAACTCTGGTCCGTGTACCCGGAGCTGCTCAAATGGCCGCCCGTCAAGTCCGTCGCCCATGCCCTGGAGCGGGCCTCCGTAGCTCTCTTCATCGCCTCCTCGCTGCTGCAGCTGACCACCGGGTTGATCAATACCTACAAGTGGTACCCGTGGCCCTTCCCGTTCCGCGAAACCCATTACTGGCTGGCGTGGGTCATCGTGGGATCGCTGCTCCTCCACATCGCGGTGAAGCTTCCCGCCATCCAGGCCAACTGGAACGGCCGCGCCGTCCGCCGGAGTGAACTCCACGGCCCCGAGCGCAGTACTGCCCCCGGTCACTGGTCCAGGCGGGCCTTCCTCACCGGGGTCGGCGTGTCCACAGGCGTGGTGGTTCTCACCACGGCCGGGCAATCATTTTCCTGGCTGGGCCCACTGAACCTCTTCGCCCCCCGTACCATGGGCACGGGCCCGCAGTCCGTTCCGGTGAACCGGACCTCGGAAGACGCGAAGGTCGGTGCTCTTGCCACGTCCGGCGGGTGGTCGCTGGCTGTCACGTACAAGGGGACGACTACCCCATTCAATCTGGCCGAGCTCCGGGCACTCCCCCAGCATCAAGAGGAGCTGCCGATCGCCTGTGTCGAGGGGTGGAATCAGACCGCACACTGGCGGGGTGTGCGAATCCGCGATCTGATCGGCGCCGTCGGCGCACCGCCGGATTCGGCTCTGCGTGTCACGAGCATGGAACCCGAAGGCCCGTACCGGTTGATGTCCATGCCGGCGGAATATGTTCAGGACCAGCGCACGCTCGTGGCGCTGGAACTCAACGGGGCTGTCCTGGACCTGGAGCATGGCTACCCCGCCAGGATTATTGCGCCCGGGCGCCCGGGAGTCCTGCAGACCAAATGGCTGCAGCAGGTGGAGGTCCTGTGAAACCGCTGAACGCCCGTCGCCCCCGCAGACCGGCCCCAGGCCGGCTGCTCCGGATTTTCCTCGCGCTTGCGGGCATCGCACTCATTGGAAACGGGCTGCTGGGCCTGCCCACCCAACTGGGCCCTCCGCAACTGGTGGGCCTCCTTACCTGGCTTGCCGCCGCGGTGCTGCTCCACGACGGCGTGATCGTACCGCTGTCGACGCTGGCGGGGGCGGGGCTGGCACGAACAGGATCCCGGCTGCGGCCGGTCTCCGCTGCCATCCTGCGCGGGACCCTGATGACCGGCGCAGCAGTCAGCCTGGTCACCGGGATCCTGATCAAGGCGCAGTCGGAAGCACGCAACATCAGTGCCCTCGAGGGCGACTATGCCGGACGCCTCCTCTGGTTCTGGGCGGCCCTCATCATCGTGGCCGCAGTGGCGATCTATGCGTTCGAACGGGCCGGGCGTCCCCGCGCCGTCGTGGGCGTTCGATCCGCCGACGGCACCCGGTCAGGTAGAGGCGACAACCGGCAAAATACCCGTCCTTGAACCTGGTCTGTCGCCGTCAGGGTCCAGCCCGCGGCCTCGGCCCGGGACGCCAGAGCCGCCAGGCCTGTCCTCGCCCATGCGAACGGCTCGCTCAGGTTGCCGTCGTCGTCCTCAAGCACCGCCTGGTAGGCCACGTCCATGCCTTCGTCCGGGTCCGTCTCCACGAGCAATGTTCCCTGCGGTGCGATCAGCTGCCGGCACCTGCGCAACAAGCGCGCGACGTTCCCCCCAATGCCAATGTTTCCGTCCAGCAGAACCGCAGACCGCCAGTTCCCGGACTGCGGAACCGGTGAAAAAACCGACTGCAGCAGCGCGATGGCCCCCCGGCTGCAGGCCTGGCTGACAGCCTCCGCACTGATGTYAATGCCCAGCGCGATCAGGCCCAAGGACCGGGCAGCGGCCAGCAGCCGGCCCGGCCCGCAGCCAATATCAAGGACAGGTCCCCTCAGGCCCTGAAGCAGGTTCCGCTCCAGGACGCTCGCCTCCGAACACCAGCCGAGAACCTCGAACCGCACTTCGCCGGGGCCGGGGGCGACGCCGGCCCCGGGGGTATACGGCCGCAGCGTCAGAGTCCCTCCCCCCACCCGCAGGGCCCGGGCATAAGGTTCCCGCATGCCTTGGCCGAAGGCCGGTGCAGGCGCCGGCACCGGGGCGCCGGTTAGCCCCGTCACCGCGGGTCTCCTGCCCCATGCGGTACCGCCGGCT
>NZ_JBFRFD010000513.1:0-2523 GCF_052114645.1 Arthrobacter sp. 2YAF22_2 | reverse complement strand
AGGCACAGGAACTCTCACCGATGCAATGGCGGCTGCTGGTGCGCCGCTGCCCGCTGAAGTCCTTCACGATCGTCGGCGACATCGCCCAGACCAGCTCGGTGGCCGGCGCGAAATCCTGGCAGAGCGCCCTGGCTCCGATGTTCGGGGACCGCTGGCAGCTCGAAGAGCTCACCGTCAATTACCGCACCCCGTCACAGATCGCCGAGGCGGCCGCCCGGATGGCCAACGCCGCCGGACTCGTCGTCTCCGCGCCCAAGGCGGTCCGCGAGGGCCGCTGGTCGCCGGTGATCGACCGCGTCGAGCCCGGCGCGATCGTCGACAGGCTCCTTGCGATCATCCCCGAGGAACTGGACCTGCTCGAAGGCGGCCTGCTGGCGGTGATCGCCGACGGTGCGCTGCTGCCGGAGGCCACCGCCGCGCTGCGGGGCGCCTACGGCCGCCGCGTCGGCACCGGTGCCGGCAGCTACGAACAGGACATCGTCGTGATCAGCCCCCGCGAGGCCAAGGGGCTGGAGTTCGACGGCGTCGTGGTGCTGGAGCCGTCGGCGATGCTGAACCATGAGCACGGCAGGGTGGGGGACCTATACGTGGCGATGACCCGGCCCACCCAGCGCCTGCGCCTCATCGCGGCCGCCGGCGTGCCGGCGGGCATCGAAGAATAGGCCGTCCGGCCGCGCCGATCCTGCTAACTTAGATTCCGTGTCCCAGCTAAATGATCTTCAGTCCCAGCAGAACGACCCCAGCTTCGCCAACATTTGGCAGGAGCTAAAGTGGCGCGGGCTCGTGCACGTTTCCACCGACGAGGCAGAGCTGGAGAAACTACTCGCCGGCGACCCCGCAACGTACTACTGCGGCTTCGACCCCACCGCCCCGAGCCTGCACCTGGGCAACCTCGTGCAGTTGCTCCTGATGCGTCGGCTGCAGCTCGCCGGGCACAAGCCTTTGGGCCTGGTGGGAGGCTCCACCGGGCTGATCGGTGATCCCCGGCAGACCGCCGAGCGGGTCCTCAACACGCCGGAGACGGTGGCGGAATGGGTCGGCAGGCTGCAGGGACAGGTCCAGCGGTTCCTCAGCTTCGAGGGCGACAACGCGGCGCGGATGGTCAACAACCTCGATTGGACCGCGCCGCTGAGCGCCATCGATTTCCTGCGCGGGATCGGAAAGCACTTCCGCGTCGGCACGATGATCAAAAAGGACATCGTGGCCACACGCCTGAACTCCGACGAGGGCATCAGCTACACGGAGTTCAGCTACCAGATCCTGCAGGGCATGGACTACCTGCAACTGTTCCGCGACTACGGCTGTGTGCTGCAAACCGGCGGTTCGGACCAGTGGGGCAACCTCACCAGCGGCACCGACCTGATCCGCAAGGTTGAAGGCAAGCATGTTCACGCCCTGGGCACGCCGCTGATCACCAACTCGGACGGCACCAAGTTCGGCAAGAGTGAGGGCAACGCCATCTGGCTGGACGCCGACATGTGCAGCCCGTACGCGTTCTACCAGTTCTGGCTCAACACCACCGACGCCGACGTCGTAGCCCGGCTCAAGGTGTTCACCTTCCTCAGCCGCGCCGAGATCGAAGCCCTCGAAGCCTCGGTCGCCGAACGGCCGTTTGCCCGTGAAGGCCAGCGGAAACTCGCTTACGAGGTCACCTCGCTGGTGCACGGCGTGGAGGCCACCGAGAAGGTCATTGCGGCCTCGGCCGCGGTGTTTGGCGGCGGGGATTTGACCGTCCTGGACGCGTCGAGCCTGCAGGCCGCTACCGCGGAACTGCCCAGCGCCACTGTGGACAGTGCCGGCCTCGGCATCATCGATCTGCTCGTTGCCACCGGGCTCTCCGAGAGTAAATCGGCCGCCCGGCGCACCGTGGGGGAGGGTGGCGCCTACGTGAACAACACCAAAATCTCCGACCCCGACGCCGTAATCGCACCGGAGGAGCTTCTGCACGGGCGCTACCTGCTGCTGCGCCGCGGCAAGAAGAACCTGGCGACGGTCGAGGTTTCCGGACCGTAACCGGCGCTCGTCTTGGCTATTCCGCCGTACTGCCGGCGCCGCCGGCGGGGCCATCCCGCGGGTCGCCTGTGGCGGCTCATTGCACGCTCCTTCTCGGCCGATTTGCGGTGTCGCGGGGGAGCGTGTATCGTTTTCTGAGTCGCCGCCACCGAGTGGCGACAGACCCCCAACAAAATGAAGTGATTCTTCCTGCGTCAAAAACTGGAAATCGAAATTGCTTCACATTTTGCTGGGCGGATTCGGTTCTACAGAGTGAATTTCGGAAGAATAACCGGGTTTGCAAAGTTGAAATGAATGAAATAAGCTAAGAACATAGCAGCGAAGAAAAGCGAAGCGAATAACTTTACCGAGTGAATTGTTTCGACAAGTATTTGAATGTGTCTGTTGTTTGAGAACTCAATAGTGTGCCAAGTTTGTTGATACCAATTTATTGTATTGAATTGGTTGAATTTGCCGGACCCGCCACCCCGTGGTGTGGTCTGGTGTTTTTGGCTGGTTTCAAATTTTGTG
>NZ_JBFRFD010000512.1:0-2528 GCF_052114645.1 Arthrobacter sp. 2YAF22_2 | reverse complement strand
GCATGGCACCGCCCGCGGGCGGTGCCATGCTGCTTTGGCGGGTTACGGTGATTGGTATGAAGATTTCAATGTTGCTGGTACTTGATGCGGCGGTGGGCTGAGTGTTTTCCTGGCGAGCCGAGGTGCGGCCCGGCGTGTGGGCGGCGTTCACGAACGTCGCGGCAGGCAACCTGGCGCTCCACGTCGGCGACGATCCGGCCGCGGTCCGCCGCCGCCGGGATGAACTTGAACAATCCGCCGGGCTCGGTTCCCGCCACTTCCGGTACATGAACCAGGTCCACGGCAACGCGGTGGCAGTCGTCGCCGCAGGCGCCGCCGACGCCGGCCGGGACGGCCCGGTGACGGCGCCGACCGCCGACGCCATGGTTTCGGCCGGGGAGCCGCTGGCGGTCATGGTGGCCGACTGCGTGCCGATCGTGCTGGTGGGGGAGCGCGCGGTCGCCGGCCGGGCTGCGCCGGTGCTGGGCGTCGTCCATGCGGGCCGGCCGGGCATGGCCGCCGGGGTGGTCCCGGCCGCCGTGGCGCGGATGCGTGCGCTCGGAGCCGAAGACCTCGCCGCCTGGGTCGGCCCGTCGATCTGCGGACACTGCTATGAGGTTCCCGAGGCCATGCGTGCGGAGGTGGCCGCGCTCGTTCCCGCGGCCTGGTGCACGACGTCGCACGGCACCCCCGGGCTGGACCTTCCCGCCGGGGTGCGGAGCCAGCTGGCGGCTGACGACGTCGCCGTCGAATATGCCGGCGGTTGCACCCGGGAGGATGCGGACCTGTTTTCGTACCGCCGCGACAACCGGACGGGCCGGTTCGCAGGGCTGGTCTGGACGGAGGAAGTCCAGTGACCGAGCCAGCCATGTGGGACGGCCGCGACGACGCGCGCCTCGCCGAACTGCGCCGGCGGCTAGCCGCCGTCCGGCTCCGGATCGACGCCGCCACGGCCGGCGCCGGGCGGCAGGACGCCCCGCCGGAACTAATCGTGGTCACCAAGTTCCACCCCGCCGGCGACGTCGCGCGGCTGGCTTCGCTCGGCGTTGCGGACGTCGGCGAAAACCGGGACCAGGAAGCGGYGGACAAGGCTGCCCGGCTGGCAGGGCTGCGGCTCCGCTGGCACTTCATCGGCCAGCTGCAGAGCAACAAGGCCAAATCCGTGGTGAAGTACGCCCATGCGGTGCACTCGGTCGACCGGCCCCAGCTGGTCGCCGCCCTCGCCAAGGCGATGGCCGCCGAACATGAGCGCACCGGCCGCGAGGACCTCGAGTGCTTCATCCAGGTCAGCCTGGACGAGGACGCCGACGGGCGCCGCGGGGGCGCCCTGCCCGCCGCGGTCCCGGAACTGGGCGGACTGCTCGCCGCAGCCGCCGGTGTCCGGCTGGCCGGCGTTATGGCTGTGGCACCCTTGGGGGTGGCTCCCGACGCAGCGTTCGAGAAACTGGCCGGTATCTCCGCCCGACTCCGCGCCGAGTATCCGCAGGCCACAGCCATTTCGGCGGGGATGAGCCAGGACCTCGAAGCGGCGATCCTGTTCGGGGCGACACACCTTCGAATTGGTGCCGATATTCTCGGTCCGCGCCCGGCAGTGGGGTAGGTTCGTCGTATTGGAAGGTAATGGCGGGGATTCCAATTCAGTGATTCCGATGGAGTGACTCCAGAACTGTCAAGTCACTGAGCGGCCCGCATAGGACACGATTAGGAGTCGACCATGGCCGGCGCTCTGCGCAAGACAATGATCTATCTTGGGCTCGCCGATGGCGATGAACATTACGAGTCCGAGCATCACACACTGCACAAGGATGAGGACGATTCCATGGAGCACGACCGCGAGGAGCGCCGCGCACCGGCCCCTGTCCGCGAGGCACCCCAGGAAGAGTCCTACGCCGCTGAAGAGGAATACCGCGCACCCGTGACACCCATCAAGCGAGCGGCGGCCAGCCGCGAAGAGACCACCGGACTGCGGCAGATCACGACGATCCACCCCCGGTCCTACAACGATGCCAAGCTCATCGGTGAGAGTTTCCGTGACGGCATCCCCGTCATCATGAACGTCACCGACATGGGCGAGGCCGATGCCAAGCGCCTCGTCGATTTCTCCGCAGGCCTCGTGTTCGGCCTGCGCGGCAGCATCGAACGGGTGACCAACAAGGTCTTCCTGCTATCGCCGTCGTACGTCGAAGTGATTGGTGACGACAAGAAGATCAGCGAGACGCAGGCCAGTTTCTTCAACCAGAGCTAGTCCACGATTGACGCACTGATGCCAGGCAGGGAGACCTGTCTGGCATCAGTGCTGAACAATCCGTGTTGGAATTGATGCGTAACCACTGTCAGGACACTGCGGTATCCCGAGCGAACAGAGAGATATAACTTAAGTCATGGGAATTGTTTTCGGACTGGCTTACGTTGCACTGCTGCTCTTCTTTGTTGCCCTGATCGTCCGCCTCATCTTCGACTGGGTGCAGATGTTCGCCCGCAGCTGGCGTCCGCGCGGCGCCGCGCTCGTCACCGCGCACGCCGTGTACTCCGTTACGGACAAGCCGCTC
>NZ_JBFRFD010000511.1:0-2530 GCF_052114645.1 Arthrobacter sp. 2YAF22_2 | reverse complement strand
CGGATCCGTGCGGTGAAGTCAGGCCGGCGTCGTACGCCACCCTATTCGCCGGTGTAACCACTCTCGTTAGCGTCCACGTGCCACAGCTGTACGACGCCTTTTAGGGCACCAGCTATTTCTTCGCCTGCGATCGAAAAAGAGGCCTGAATGTTCCGTTCAGGCCAAGAGAAATTCAACTGCAGGCCGCTTGGACTAATCTCACATTCCCACCAGTAATTAAGGATCCAAACAGTGGCCCGCCCCTCGTGATTCATTATCTCGGGGCGTGAAGTTAGCGACTCCTCCTGAGATGCGGTTAGCTGAGGTCCCCTGGTCGGAGTGTTATGCAGGTATGAACTCGCCTCACCGGCAATTTCCCTTTGCTGCTCAACGGCCAGCGGGCCCTTCAGGCGCACGCTGATCTGAGCCATGACTCCATTCGGATAGATCTCCGCAAAATTCAAGGCGCACGCGGCTCCGTTCGAAAGAACGAACCCGCGTCCGGGAATCAGCCCGGGGAGCCAGTTGTGTGGACGCCTAGGCATAAGGAGCTCCTAACAGGTTAGCCAAACAGAACCGCTGCTCTTATCGGTCACACCCCAGTTGTGGTGGAAGGATTCATTGTAGATCTGCGTGTGATACTGCCTGGAGATGGTCGTTCCGCAACCTATCATGCCTGAGTTGTAGCGGTATGTCCCGGTTTCAGTCGAAGTCACCTCGGCCATGAGCGTATACGCCCCTCCACCGTCATGCCGCCATAGGCGGATCGAGCTGACACTGATGTCCGGCTCGTAGTTGCAGAAGACCTCGGCGTTGAAAGTCACCCTGGTCCCGTTCTTGGCAGGATAGTTTGGCTGGAACTTGCAGATGACATCATGAGCATTGGCCGGTGTGGTGGCTAAAAAGAGCAGGCCGATGCTCACCACTACTACCGATAGAAATGACACAATCTTTCTTAGCATTTGGTTTCCCCCACAAATCGATTGAAAGTCTTGCAGCAGTGCTGCACAAATTTCAGGCAATCACAAAGTCTGTGTTGCCGACGCGGGGAAGACTCCCAATGCAATGGACTTGTGCGAAGATTTCCCCCAGTTCGCTAAATATTGGATGGCGAATCAGGAACGTCAATACTCCGCGGATTAAGTATCTGGCCGGCCAGTTAACACGTTGAGGATTCCAATTGGTGATGCCAAGCGTCGACCGAGTATGGGCATATATGGATTGTGTCGTATTCGACCGTTTTCGCTACAAACCACCGGGTGCGTTCAAAAGATGTCGTTTTCAGAACTCGCATGCACCACTTCATGCGGAAGTATGGCCCGGGTGCACAGGACTGTTGACACCCGTTTGTCAGAAGTCACCTGCACTGTTGGCATTTCCATCAGAAGTCGCCTGCACTAGCCTGAATCATGGTCAACAGTCGTCTGCACCGTCGGCGCCAGTCATGACATCGGATGACCCCCAGATCTTGGAACGGGGTCTGGTGGGCATGTCGGATGAGGCGTGGGAGCGCCTGCGCCGGCAGGACGAGGTCATTGCACCTTTGGCGGCCATGGTCACGGTCACCCACGGGGCGGCGGACAGCGCGGCCGAAGAGTTGGGATCGTCGAGACGGCAGGTCTACACCCTGATCGGCCGGCGCCGAAAGGGCACCGGTCTGCTGACGGACCTGGCCCCGGGCCGGTCCGCCGGCGGCCGGGGAGGCGGGCGCCTGCCGGAGCCTGTGGAGGCCGTAATTCGTGAAGTCATCCGGAAGACTTACCTGACGAAGCAAAAGCCGTCCTTGGCGGTTGTGCATCGCCAAATTGTGCGCGAATGCAAGACGCTGGGGTTGGCCGCGCCGGCAAGGAATACTGTCGCCCACCGGATCGAGGCGCTGCATCCGGTGGAAGTCAGGCGCAGGCGTGAGGGCAGCGAGGCCGCCCGGGCCTTGCAGTCGGCCGGCGGAAAGGTTCCGGACATCGTGGCCCCGTTGGACCAGGTCCAGATCGACCACACCGTGATTGACCTGATCATCGTCGATGACCGGGACCGGCAGCCCATCGGCCGGCCCTACCTGACGGTTGCCATCGATGTTTATAGCCGGTGCCTGCTGGGAATGGTCGTGACCCTGGAGGCACCGTCTGCGGTGTCGGTGGGCCTGTGTATTGCGCACATGGCCTGCGACAAGCGGCCGTGGCTGGAAGCCCTGGGCGTGGACGCGGCGTGGCCGATGAGCGGCAAGCCCAAGGCGTTGTTCCTGGACAACGCTGCGGAGTTCAAGAGCGAGGCGTTGCGCCGCGGTTGCGAGCAGCACGGGATCAAACTCAGCTACCGGCCACTTGGGCGCCCRCACTACGGCGGCATCGTGGAGCGGATCGTCGGCACGGTGATGCAGCGGGTCCATGAACTGCCCGGGACAACCTTCTCTAACCCGGGACAGCGGGGCGGTTACGATGCCGACAGAATGGCCGCCCTGACGTTGACGGAGCTGGAACGCTGGCTGGCCTTAGCGGTCGCCGGCTAGCTTGCCCGCCACCCCGATCTGCTCGCGATCACCGCACAGCGCAGC
>NZ_JBFRFD010000510.1:0-2548 GCF_052114645.1 Arthrobacter sp. 2YAF22_2 | reverse complement strand
GGGCTAGGCCAGACGGGTCAGCCATCCGTGGGTGTCCTCGACGGTGCCGGTCTGGATGCCGAGCAGCTGTTGGCGGATGGCCATGGTGGTTTCCCCGGCCTTGGCATCCTCGGCGCCGATGAATTCGGTGTCGTCCTTGAGCACGCCGATGGGGGTGATGACGGCGGCGGTACCGCAGGCGAAGACCTCGGTGATGTCGCCGGACGCCACGCCGTCGCGCCATTCCTCAAGGGTGATCTTGCGTTCGGTCACGACGCGGCCCATGTCGCGGGCCACCTGCATCACGGATGAGCGGGTGACCCCCTCCAGGATGGTGCCGGACAGCGCCGGGGTAACCAGCGAGCCGTCCTTCATCACGAAGAAGACGTTCATCCCGCCAAGTTCCTCGACGGCGTTGTCATTGAACGGGTCAAGGAACAGGACCTGCTTGCAGCCGTGGGCCTCGGCTTCCTGCTGCGCGATCAGGGACGCGGCGTAGTTGCCGCCGCACTTGGCAGCGCCGGTGCCGCCGCGGCCGGCGCGGGCGTACTCGCGGGAAATCCAGATGGACACCGGTTTCAGCTCGCCGCCGAAGTAATTGCCGGCCGGGGACGCGATGACGCGGAAGGACACCTCGCGGGCGGCCCGGACGCCCAGGAAGGCCTCGGTGGCGATCATGAAGGGCCGCAGGTAGAGGGCTTCGCCGTCGCCGGAGGGAACCCATTCCCGGTCTGCGGAGACGAGTTCGCGGATGGCCGTCAGGAAGTACTCCTCCGGCAGCTCCGGCAGGGCCAGGCGGCGGGCGGACTTGTTCAGGCGGGCGGCGTTGGCCTCGGGGCGGAAGGTCCAGATCGAGCCGTCGGCATGCCGGTACGCCTTGAGGCCCTCGAAGATCTCCTGGCCGTAGTGGAGCACCGCGGCGGAGGGGTCCAGGGAGATGGGACCGTAGGGTTCGATCCGTGCATCGTGCCAGCCGCCCTTGCCCTCGGCGTCGACGCTGTAATCGACCACGGCGGTGTGGTCGGTGAAATAGTCGCCGAATCCAGGGTTGGCCAGTATGGCTGCACGCTCTTCAGCGGACTTCGGGGTTGCCGAGAGCTGCTGGGTGAATTCGACGCCATGGGCAGTCTGGGTCATGGTTCCTCCACGGTCGGCTGCCTGGTGTGTGAACGTGGTTCATCCTCGGACCACGGCAGCATGTTGGTGATTCGAAACAAGCTTACGCCCGCGCAGGTGTCCGGGCTCCGTGCTCCGGGCTCCAGGAGGGCCCGGCTCCAGGAGGGCCCGGCTCCTCCCGGCTCCTAGAGCGCGGCGGCGATGGCGTCGCCGATGGCGGCGGTGCTGCGGAAGCTGCCGTCCCGGCGATCGATGTCAGCGGCGACGGCGGCCTCGATCCTGCGGGCCGCCGCGGCATGGCCCAAGTGGTCCAGCAGCAGCGCGGCCGAGAGGATGGCGGCGCTCGGGTCCGCCTTCTGCTGGCCGGCGATGTCCGGGGCCGAGCCGTGGACCGGCTCGAACATTGACGGCGCGGTGCGGTCCATGTTGATGTTGCCCGAGGCTGCGAGGCCGATGCCGCCGGTGATGGCCGCAGCGAGGTCCGTGAGGATGTCGCCGAAGAGGTTGTCCGTGACAATCACGTCGAAGCGTGCCGGATCGGTGACCATGAAGATCGTGGCCGCGTCCACGTGCAGGTAGTCGTGGCTGACCTCGGGGAACTCCTGTGCGACGGCCTCCACCGTCCGCTTCCACAGGTGGCCGGCGAAAACCAGGACGTTGTGCTTGTGCACCAGGGTCAGCTTCTTGCGGGGGCGCTCGTTGGCGCGGCGGAAGGCATCCCGGACCACGCGCTCCACACCGTGGGCGGTGTTCAGCGAGACCTCGGTGGCCACCTCGTGCGGCGTGCCGGCGCGCAGTGTGCCGCCGTTGCCGACATACGGACCCTCGGTGCCCTCGCGGACCACGACGAAGTCGACCTCGCCGGGGTTGGCCAACGGACTGCCGACACCGGCGTACAGCCGGGCGGGCCGGAGGTTGACGTAGTGGTCCAGGCTGAAGCGGAGCTTGAGCAGCAGTTCGCGTTCGATGATGCCGGAGGGAATTCTGGTATCGCCGGGAGCGGCACCCACCGCCCCGAAGAGGATCGCGTCCCGCCCGCGGAGGTCCGCGAGGGTGTCGTCCGGCAAGGTCTCCCCCGTCGCCAGCCAGTGCTCGGCGCCGAGCTCGTAATGCGTCTGCTGCAGCACGATGCCTTCAGCGGCGGCAGCCTTCTCGAGGACCTTCAGGGCTTCGGCAATGACTTCCGGGCCGATGCCGTCGCCCGGAATTACGGCCAGATCAATGGTGGATGCGCTCATGTTTTCAGCGTAGCCAAAGCATCCACATGGTGGGCAATTCGTCTCAATATACGAACACACCGGACGCTCCCTCACGTCCCGCCGGTAAACACCGAACGCTCCCTCACGTCCCGCCGGTAAACACCAAACGCTCCCTCACGTCCCGCCGGTAAACATGGGACGCTCCCCGGCAAGACCTGAGGGAGCGTCAACCCCAGCACGGCAAGACCTGAGGG
>NZ_JBFRFD010000509.1:0-2554 GCF_052114645.1 Arthrobacter sp. 2YAF22_2 | reverse complement strand
AGCATGGTGTGACGCTACCAACACTGCGGCGGCATGAGAAGGGTAATACGTGGAAGTCCTAGGAAATGTCCGGAACATTTTCCGGCCCCGGCGCGAGCGCCCGGTAGGGTGAAAGCCATGAGCGCACCCATTGACCTGCGGGCCACTTTCATCCCGAACGACGGCGAATTCTTCCGAGTGAAGCTTGCCCTGGAAATCGCGATCGACGAGGTGGTGAACGAGCCGGGCTGTCTCCGCTACGAACTGACCGAGGCGGCCGAGGACAAGCTGGTACTGACCGAGCAGTGGGCCTCGCAGGAGGACCTGGACAAGCACGCCAAGGGGACGGCGCTCCAGGATCTGAACGAGTCCCTGAGTGCACTGCTGGCCGAGCCCGTCAAATTGGAAAAACTCTAAGTCAGTTGCTGGAGCCGACCTAGGCGTCAGGGATCTGGGTGCCGTCCTGAGGGGCGGCGGCCTCAGCCTGCGAGCGCGCCACGTGCGCGTGGACTTCCGCCATGTCCAGGCCCTTGACGGCGTCAACCACCTGCTCCAGCTGCTGGGCGTTCAGGGCGCCAGGCTGGGAGAAGACCAGGACCTTTTCGCGGAAAGCCATCAGCGTGGGGATCGAGGTGATGCCGGCCTCGGCGGCGAGCTGCTGTTCGGCTTCGGTATCCACCTTGGAGAACACCACGTCCGGGTGCTTCTCCGAGACGGCCGCGTACGTGGGACCAAACTGCTTGCACGGGCCGCACCATTCGGCCCAGAAGTCTACGAGGACAATATCGTTGCCCTCGACGGTCGATGCGAACTGTTCACCTGTAATGTTTACCGTTGCCATGCTTCAACGGTACGCGAGCCGCTGCGAAAGTTGCCTGCTTTTCGCTCTTGGCAAATCCTGCGGGCTTAGGCCCAGACGTGCGGAGCCGGACGGCGCGCACCCGGCAGTGCGTTGGTTTCGCGCCAGTCGTGAATCCATTCCGGCAGTTCCAGGTCCGCCGGAGGCTCCCCGAATTCGCGGATGATCTCGTCCTGGCTGACCGGTTTGCCCTTGCTGACCAGCCGGGTGGCAATGTGCGCACGGGCATAAATTTCGCCGTCGACCACCATGCGCTGCTCGAAGTAGATGGCCTTCTCGTCGAGGCCGATGACCTTGGTCTCGATCGTGTAGCGCTGCCACAGTTGCAGGGAGCGGCGGAAGGCGATGGTCTCCCCCGCCACCACCGGCGTCCAGCCGCGCCCGCGGATGGTCTTCCAGGTGCCGCTGCGCGCCATCAGGTCGAACCGGCCCAGGTCCATCAGCGAGAAATACATGCCGTTATTGACATGCATCGCGATGTCAATGTCCGTGGGCAGCACGCGAAGCGGCAGCGAGGACGTCTCCCAAATGCTCAGCGGGGAGCGTCGGGCGGACTGGATCAGCAAGATCAGGGTGCGGAGCAGCAGATGCATGGGATCTATGTTACTCACGAGTAACAACAGTGCCAAGCAGTTCCCGGTACCGATCCCCGCCAGCTCATCAGCCGGCGGCGATGAGTTCCACTTCGAAACCATCCGAATTCACCAGGTACGCGGCAAAGTGTTCCGGACCGCCGGCGTGCGGATATTTGTCCGGGAACAGTTCGGTCCAGCCGTTCGCGGGAGCATCCGCGGCCACCATGTCCACCTGCTGCCGGGTTCCGGCGTGGAACGCCAGGTGGTTCAGCCCGGGCGCGGTCCGGCGGTGGGTCCGGCCGCTCAGGGCCGGGGACTCCTCGACGACGATGTACGTGGATCCGCGCCGCCAGCTCCGCCCTCGGGGCCAGTCCTGATACTGGTCGTAGCCGAGTCCGGACAGCAGCCAGCCCCATTCGTCCCGCGCCCGGCCCAGGTCCGGCACCCACAGTTCGACATGGTGCAAGGCACCGAGGGATTCGTCAGCCACGTTCCGAGTCTTGCACGCGGCTCAGTGCAGGATGCGCTGGAACAGGACGTGGTCCTGCCAGGAGCCGGCGATCTGCAGGTACTCCGGGGCCAGCCCGATTTCGCGGAAGCCGGTGCGCTCCAGCACTCTGCGGGAGGCGGCGTTGTGCTTCAGCGTGGCGGCCTGGATCCGGTGCAGGCCAAGCCGGGTCCGGGACGCCTCGATAACGTGGCCCACAGCGGCCGAGGCGATGCCTTGGCCGCTGAATTCCTGGTCCACCCAGTAGCCGAGGTTGGCGCTGAGGAACGGACCGCGCACCATCCCGGTCAGCGCCATGGCGCCCACGGCCCGGTCGCCCGCCAGCAGGATCCACGGCAGGCCGGTCCCGGCGGCGAGCGAGCCGAGTTTTTCACCAATGTTGGCGTGCTGGCCCGCCGTCGTGAAGAACTCGGCGCTGCGGAGGGGCTCCCACGGGGCCAGATGCTGCCGGTTCCGCCGGTAGGCGGCGCCCAGCCGCTCCGCGTCGGAGCTTCTAAGCACCCTGATCGTAACGTCGCCGGGCAGCTCCGCCGCCAGCCCGCCGCCGCCGTCAATCATTGGTCCCAATATTTCTGGATCTTCCCGGCCGCCGCCGACAGCCCGCCGATCGGCACCGAGCATTCGCCCATGCCG
>NZ_JBFRFD010000508.1:0-2555 GCF_052114645.1 Arthrobacter sp. 2YAF22_2 | reverse complement strand
GGTCGCTGGCCACCGGGCCCTGCAGCGCGAGGATGTCGATGGCCCGCTCGTCAAGGCTGTTTTGCAGGAAGTCGATCCGGGCGTCGGCCGCAATGACGTCCTCGGCCAAGTCGATGTCGGCGCCCTCGAAGGCGGTGGTGGCCTTCTCGAAGGCCTCGCTGACGAGTTTCGAGATTTCAATGAGCTGCTCACCCACCTGGGCGAGCTCTTCCTGAAAAACCTTGCGCACGGGTGCGTCCTTTCCTCGGAAACGTCGCCGAGCACCGCAGTGGCCGGCCCGTTTCGTTTCACCGTAGCGGCGTTCAACCTGCCACCCTTCCAGTCTCCGGTGAACTGTTACGCCTCTATAGGTGAACGTTAGCTGAACCCGCGCCGCAATCGCACACGTTTAGATTTCCGGCGGGCCGCCAGCGCATAAGCTGGAGCCGTGGACCCAATGCTCATCGGCGTGATCGCGGGACTGATCGGCCTGTCGCTCGGCATCTTTGGCGTGCTCGCCTTCCGGGTGAGCGAGCAGCAGCGCAAAATCAGCGACGTCGAAACCGACGATCCGGCGCTGCCCGACGGCGCCGCCGAGGTGCTCGCCGTCGTCGGCCGCGCCTTCGTCGTCGTGGACGCGGTCGACGGCGTGGTGCGCGCCAGCCCTGCCGCCTACGCCTACGGCCTGGTCCGCGGGCACACCGTGGTGCACCAGCAATTGCTGGAGATGACCGCCAAGGTCCGGCGCGACGGCGTCATCCTGGAGAAGCAGCTCGAGCTGCCGCGCGGTCCGCTCGGCTCGGGAACCATTGTGGTGCAGGTCCGGGCGGCGATGCTCGGTGAGGAATATATCCTGCTGCTCGCGGACGACCGCACCGAAATCACCCGCACGGAAGAGATCCGCAATGACTTCGTGGCCAACGTTTCGCACGAACTGAAAACGCCGGTCGGCGCCATCTCGCTGCTGGCGGAGGCCCTGGAAGCCTCGCCCGACGACGAGGAAGCCGTCCGCCGGTTCGCCAGGCGCATGCACAAGGAATCCAGCCGGCTGGCCGCCCTCGTGCAGGACATCATCGAACTCTCCCGCCTGCAGGGCGCCAACGTGGCCCAGCAGGCCCACCCCGTGGACATCAACACGGTCGTCGCCGAGGCCGTGGACCGGTCCCAGCTCCCGGCCGAAAGCAAGAATATTGAGATCGTGGTGGGCGGCCGGGCCGACGCGATGGTCTACGGCGACCAGGACCTGCTCGTCACGGCGCTACGCAACCTGATCGACAACGCCATCCGGTATTCGCCGGAAAACACCCAGGTGGGCGTCGGTGTGCGGGCCCGGGACGGCCTGGTCGCGGTCTCCGTGACTGACCAGGGCGAGGGCCTCAGCCCCGAGGACCAGGAACGCGTCTTTGAGCGCTTCTACCGCGTGGATACCGCGCGCTCCCGCCACACCGGCGGCACCGGACTGGGCCTGAGCATCGTCAAGCACGTGATGGCCAACCACGGGGGCGAGGTGACCCTCTGGTCCCAGCCCGGGCAGGGCTCCACCTTCACCATCCGCCTGCCCGAGATGGAAGGCCAGGACGAACCAGCGGCGGACCCCCGACGGTCCCCACAGAACGCACGACCAGAACGACGTGACGCCGCGGGCGTCCATGAGCAAGGAGCTAGCGCTTGAGCCGGATTCTTATTGTCGAGGACGAGGAATCGTTCAGTGACCCCCTCTCGTACCTGCTGGGCAAGGAAGGATTCGAGGTGGAAGTCGTGGACAACGGCCTCGACGCCATCACCGAATTCGACCGCAACGGCGCAGACCTGGTCCTGCTGGACCTGCAGTTGCCCGGACAGTCCGGGACCGAGGTGTGCCGCCAGCTGCGGCAGCGATCCTCCGTCCCGGTGATCATGCTGACCGCCAAGGATGCCGAGATCGACAAGGTGGTGGGCCTCGAGCTGGGCGCCGACGACTACGTCACGAAGCCTTACTCCTCGCGGGAGTTGGTGGCCCGGGTTCGGGCCGTCCTGCGCCGCCACGGCGAACCCGAGGAACTGGTTGCCAGCACCGTCCAGGCCGGTCCGGTCCGGATGGACATCGAGCGGCACGTGGTCAGCGTCAAGGGCGAGCAGGTGTCGCTGCCGCTGAAGGAATTCGAGCTGCTCGAGATGCTGCTGCGCAACTCCGGCCGGGTGCTCACGCGGGGCCAGCTGATCGACCGGGTCTGGGGCTCCGATTACGTGGGCGACACCAAGACCCTGGATGTGCACGTCAAGCGGCTCCGCAGCAAGGTCGAGCCGGACCCCTCGGCACCGCGGTACCTGATCACCGTCCGCGGGCTGGGGTACAAGTTCGAGCCCTAGCCTGACGGCGCCGAAGCGCCGGCGGGGGCGGCGCGTGGCGGCGCGTCGGTGGCACCACGAGGCGCAATAGCTAAGGGACGCGAAAGGAGGGGCACCCGCGGGTGCCCCTCCTTTTGCTTACGTCCGCTTGCTTACGGCCGCGCCGGGGCCGGCGGCAGAGCTAGCGGCTGCTGCTCGGCGAGGGGGTCGCCGACGCCGACGGCGATGACGACGGCGTCGCGGTACCG
>NZ_JBFRFD010000507.1:0-2555 GCF_052114645.1 Arthrobacter sp. 2YAF22_2 | reverse complement strand
CGGCACCGCTGGACAGCATGCTCCCGCAGACCCGGCACGACGCCGGTGCGGCCGCCTTCCGGCGCGGCGCGGCACCCTTGCCGCGGACGGAGGAACTGGCGACCGAGTCCGGCCGCAACCCGTCGAGGAACCGCGACGGCTTCCGGTTGGCCCGGCCGCCCGGGGTCCTGGCCGTGGACCAGGACAGGAACAGGTGCTCCTTGGCGCGGGTGATGCCGACGTAGAGCAGCCGGCGCTCCTCGTCCACGGCCTCGGGCGTGTCGGCGAAGGAGATTGGCACCAGGCCTTCGCTCAGGCCGACCAGGAAGACGGCCTCCCATTCCAGGCCCTTGGCGGCGTGCAGTGACGCCAGGGTCACGCCCTGGACGGTCGGCGCGTGYTGGGCCAGCGAGCGTTCCTGCAACTCGTTGACGAAGTCCGCGAGGCTGAACTGGGCTCCCCTGCTGGCCACAAGTTCGTCGGCGAGGGCCACGAGGGCGGCCAGCGATTCCCAGCGTTCGCGGACGGCGCCGCCGCTGTGCGGGGCCGCGTCCGTGTAGCCCAAGGAGGCCACGATGTCGCGGACCAGCTGGCCCAGGGGCTCCGGAGCCGCGGTTTCACTGACCGCGCGGGTGGCGGCCCGCAGCTGCAGGATTGCGTCCCGGACCTCCTTGCGGGCGAAGAACCGTTCGCCGCCGCGGAGCTGATACCCGATGCCGGCCGAGGCGAGGGCCCGTTCGTAGGCCTCCGACTGGCCGTTGGTGCGGAACAAGACGGCGATCTGGCTCGCCGGCGTCCCCGAGTCCAGCAGCTTCCGGACGTTCAGCGCGACGGTGGCGGCTTCGGCCTCGTCGTCGGAACATTCGGTGAACTGCGGTACCGGGCCGGCAGGCCGTTGCGCCACGAGTTGCAGCGGTGCGGCCCAGGCGGCATCCGCCACGGGACCGCCGCTGCGCCGGCCGCCCAGCAATTCGTTGGCCAGCTTCACCACCTGCGGGGTGGAACGGTAGTCACGGACCAGCTTGACCACGGTGGCGTCCGGGTACAGTCCCTTGAAGCCAAGCAGGTGCTGCGGCGAGGCACCGGTGAAGGAATAAATGGTCTGGCTGGCATCGCCGACGACGCAGAGATCGTCGCGGCCGCCCAGCCACAGTTCGAGGAGCCGCTGCTGCAACGGCGACACGTCTTGGTATTCGTCCACCACGAAGTGCCGGTACTGCTCCCGAACGGTGGCGGCCACCTTCGGATCCTCCTGCAGAATTCCCACCGTGATCAGCAGCACGTCCTCAAAGTCGATCACGTTCCGGTCCGTCTTGACGTCCTCGTACGACTGGAAGACCCGGGCGACGGCGGTCAGGTCGAAACCGCCGGGGGTGCCGCGGCCCTGGGCTTTCTCCAGATAGTTGGCCGGGGTGAGCATCGACACCTTGGCCCACTCGATTTCCGAGGCAAGATCCCGGATGGACGCCCGGTCCGTGCTGAGCCGTAACCGGCGGGCGGCCTCGGCAATCATCTGCGCCTTGTGGTCCAGCAGGTTCGGGAGCGTGCCGCCGACAGACTGGGGCCAGAAGTACTGGAGCTGGCGCAGCGCGGCGGCGTGGAAGGTGCGGGCCTGCACGGTGCCGACGCCCAGGTCCCGGAGCCTGCTGCGCATTTCGGCTGCGGCCCGGGCGGTGAAGGTGACGGCTAGGAGCCGCTGCGGGCTGTACACGCCGGAGTGCACGCCATAGGCGATCCGGTGCGTGATGGCGCGGGTCTTGCCGGTGCCGGCGCCGGCAAGCACGCACATGGCCCCGTTCAGGGTGCTGGCCACCTCGCGCTGTTCGGCGTCGAGGCCGCCGAGAATGCGTTCCTCAAGCGAGCGGTTGTCCTGCGCCGGGAGCTCGGTGGGAGTCACTCCGGGGTCGGACTGCTCGGCCGGGAAGGCGCTGGACTGGAATATATCTGTGTTCACTTCTGCTGCTCAGTCGTTGGAGGGTCTGCGGCGGGTGCGCCGCAGTCGGGGATACGCGGCGCGGGGGCGCCGGGTCGTTGCTGTCACGGGTACCTCATGCGCTCTCCGGCCGGTCCTGGATGACGCCCCCGTACCAATGTTCGATCAGGGCACGTGCGATCGAGAGCCTGCTGGAGATGACGATTTCTCCGCTCGACACCGCTTCTTGCAGCTCGGCGCGGCTGAACCAGCGCGCCCGGGTGACCTCGACGCCGTCGGGCCTGGCCTCCGTGTCCGACGTCGTCGCGGTGAAGCCGAGCATGAGCGACGCCGGGAACGGCCAGGACTGGGAGCCGAGGTACTGCGACGCGGTGACCCGCACGCCGACCTCTTCGCCGATTTCACGGATGACGGCCTGTTCCAGGGATTCGCCGGGCTCGACAAAGCCGGCCAGGGTCGAATAATTCCGGGAGTCCAGCGGGCCGCCGCCGCCGAGGAGCAGCCTGCCGTCCGGGCCGACCACGGTGACGATGATGGCCGGGTCCGTGCGCGGGTAGTGCTCGGAATTATCCGCCGGGCAGCGCCGGACCCAGCCGCCGGCCTCGGGGACGGTCGCGGCGCCGCAGCGCGGACAGTGTATGTG
>NZ_JBFRFD010000506.1:0-2564 GCF_052114645.1 Arthrobacter sp. 2YAF22_2 | reverse complement strand
ACGGTGCACCGCTCGGCGTACCTGGACTACATCGGCGTCAAGAGTTTCGACGCTGCCGGCAACGTCAACGGCGAACGGCGCTTCATCGGCCTGTTCGCCACGACTGCCTACGCCGGCTCGGTCCGGGACATCCCGGTGGTCCGCGAAAAGGTCGACGCCGTGCTGCGCGGTGCCGGCTTCCCGCCGGACTCGCACTCCGGCAAGGACCTGCTCGGCATCCTTGAGACCTACCCGCGCGATGAGCTATTCCAGATCGAGGTACCCGACCTCGCCGCCATCGCCACCGGCATCCAGCGGCTGCAGGAACGCCGCCGGACCAGGCTGTTCCTGCGGCCGGATATCTACGGCCGCTTCATGTCCGCCCTCGTCTACCTTCCCCGCGACCGGTACACCACCAACGTCCGGCTGCGCATCGAGCAGGAACTGCGGCAGACCTTCGACGCGGTCTCCATCGACTACGAGGCCCGGATGACCGAGTCCGCCCTCGCCCGGCTGTTCTTCCGGATCCGGCTCCCCAAGGACGCCGACGTCAGCCACGTCAACACCGAAGACGTCGAGAAGCGTCTGGTCCGCGCCGCCCGCTCCTGGAGCGAGGGCATCACCGAGGTCCTGCGTGCCCGGGCCGGCGCCGACGGTGAGAACGGCGCCAAAGACCTCGCCGCTGTGTGGTCCGATGCCTTCCCCGCCAGTTACCGCGTCGACTACGAAGTCGAGGACGCGCTCGAGGACATCGCCCGCTTCGAGAAGTACGGCGCCGCCGAGCGCGCCGGCGGTGAGCGGCCCGGCGTGCACGTCTACCTGCCCGAGGGCGCCGGCGCGACGCTCGAAGAAGACGCCCGCGTCAAGCTGTACATGCTCGAACCCAAGAGCCTGAGCCAGATCCTGCCGTACTTCCACAACCTCGGTCTCGAGGTCCTGGACGAACGCCCCTTCGAGATCGGGACAGCCGACCACCGCGACTTCTTCCTGTACGATCTCGGCCTGAAGTACCCGGCCGGGGTGGACCCGGAGCGCACCGGTACCCTGATGGCTGAGGCCTTCGGTGCGGCCGTGTCCCGTGCGGTGGAATCGGACAGCTTCGACCGGCTCGTGCTGCGTGAAGGCATGCAGTGGCGCCAGGTGGTCGTGTTGCGCGCCTACGCCAAGTACATGCGGCAGATGGGCAACACCAACTCCTTTGAGTTCATGGCGGATACCCTGCTGGCCAACCCCGACGTGACCCGCGGGCTGACCGCGCTCTTCGCCGCCCGCTTCGACCCCGCGCTGGATGCCGCCGGACGCGAACAGCGACAGGACGAGGTCCGGACCGGCCTGGATGCGGCCATCGAACAGGTCGCCACGCTCGACGCCGACCGCGTCCTGCGCACCTTCAAGAACCTGATCCAGGCTACGCTCCGGACCAACTTCTACCAGAACAAGACGCACGTCAGCTTCAAACTGGACCCCTCCGGGATTGACGGCCTGCCGTTCCCGCGGCCGATGTACGAGATCTGGGTCTACGCGCCCCGGGTCGAGGGCGTGCACCTGCGTTTCGGCAAGGTCGCCCGCGGCGGACTGCGCTGGTCGGACCGCCGCGAGGATTTCCGCACTGAAATCCTCGGCCTGGTCAAGGCACAGACAGTCAAGAATGCCGTGATCGTGCCCACCGGCGCCAAGGGCGGCTTCTACGCCAAGCAGTTGCCGGATCCCTCCGTGGACCGCAGCGCCTGGATGGCCGAAGGGGTTGAAAGCTACAAGACCTTCATCCGTGGCCTGCTGGACATCACCGACAACCTCGTCACCACTGCGGACGGCGAAACGCTGGTGCCGCCAGTCGACGTCGTGCGGCACGACGGCGACGATTCCTACCTCGTCGTCGCCGCGGACAAGGGAACGGCCTCCTTCTCCGACATCGCCAACGGCCTCTCGGCCGATTACGGCTTCTGGCTCGGCGACGCGTTCGCGTCCGGCGGCTCCGTCGGCTACGACCACAAAGCGATGGGCATCACCGCCCGCGGCGCCTGGGAATCCGTCAAGCGGCACTTCAGTGAACTCGACCTGGACACGCAGTCCGAGCCGTTCACCGTCGTCGGCGTCGGCGACATGTCCGGCGACGTCTTCGGCAACGGCATGCTGCTGTCGCGGCACATCCGGCTGCTTGCGGCCTTCGACCACCGGCACATTTTCCTGGACCCGAACCCGGACGAGGCGGCCTCCTTCACGGAACGGCAGCGGCTCTTCGACCTGCCACGCTCCTCCTGGGACGACTACGACAAGTCACTGATCAGCGAAGGCGGCGGCGTCTTCGGCCGCCAGAGCAAGTCCATTCCGGTCTCCGCGCAGGTCCGGGCCGCCCTCGGGCTGCCGGAAGGCACCACGCGGCTCAGCCCGCCGGAACTGCTCCGTGCGATCCTCCTCGCCCCGGCCGACCTGCTCTACAACGGCGGGATCGGCACCTACGTCAAGGCGAGCACCGAAACCAACGCCGCGGTCGGGGACAAAGCCAACGACGCCATCCGCGTCGACGGCCGTGAACTGCGCGTCAAGGTGGTCGGCGAGGGCGGCAACCTGGGCATGACCCAGCG
>NZ_JBFRFD010000505.1:0-2567 GCF_052114645.1 Arthrobacter sp. 2YAF22_2 | reverse complement strand
CAACTCGACCGGCACCGCTGCGGTCTGGGCGACGTCGCCGGCGGGCCGGGCCGCGTTGAGCTGCAGCAGTTCGTACCGGCCGAGCTGGACCGTGGCGAGGTAGCTGGCCATCGGCTCGGCCTGTTCATAGACCCAGGTTTCGCGGCTGGACCGGGCCTGGTGCGAGACGAGGACGCCGTTGCAGACGGCCCGGTAGTTGGCGTCGGTGGTGACTGAGATGCGGTAGCTGGCTTTGTCCCGCGGGTGGTCGTTGCAGGGGAACCACGACGCCGCGCCGTTGGGCTGGCCCGCGACCAGGACACCGTCGCTCAGCTCCTCCCAGCCCACCTCGCCCCACAGCCCGCGGCGGGGTGCCGGATTGCCGTCGTACCGGATGTCCAGGGTGAATTCGTCTCCAGGCAGCAGCGCCGTGTCCGGGACCACGACCAGCTGCTCGGCCCGCTGGGTGAACTTGCGCACCTTCCGGCCGGGCATCAGCACCTTGGTGGCCCGCAACCCGGTCAGGTCCAGGACTATGGCCGAGCTCTGGCGCCGGGCGACCGCGTGCAGTGTCGCCCGGCCGCTGAGGTGGTTGCTGTTGATCCGGTAATCGAGCTCCAGTTCGTAGCGCGTGACGCGGTAGACGTCGGTGCCGTGGCCGGGCATGTACGGATCGGGGGCGGCCGCGGGCATTTCTGCGGGCAGCTCCTCGGCGGCGGCTGATGCGGTTTGACTCATGGTCGGCCTTCAGTGGTAGCGGTTAGCGTGGGGGGTGCCTTCCCGATTGTGCGCGGACGCGGGCTTACTTTGGCTTGGGCGCCGGGACAGCGGGTCCGCCCCACGGCCTGACCGGGTTTCCCATCCAGTACGTGGCGGCGGGTACCGTTTCGCCCCTCATGACCAGGGACGCCGGCCCCACGGTCCCGCCGTTGCCGATCCGGGCCCGCGGCAGGATGACCCCGTGCGGGCCCATCGTGGACCCGTCTTCGAGCGTAACAGTGTCGATGCTCATGACCCGGTCGTGGAAGAGATGGGTCTGGACCACGCAGCCGCGGTTGACGGTCGCGCTGCGTCCCAGGGTGACCAGGTCCGCCTCCGGCAGCCAGTAGCTTTCGCACCACGTGCCGGCGCCGATTTTGGCGCCGAGGGCGCGCAGCCACCAGACGAGCGCCGGGGTGCCGGAGGCCGAACGCGCGAACCAGGGGGCGCTGACCATCTCGATGAAGGTGTCCACCACCTCGTTGCGCCAGATGAAGGAGCTCCACAGCGGGTGTTCGCCGGGTCGGATGCGTCCCACCAGGAGCCATTTGGCGACGACGGCGCTGCCGGCGGCCACCGCACCGGCCAGCAGGACGACGACGCCGCCCAGCAGGGCCGCCACGGCATAGTTGAAGGTGCCGGCGAGCCAGTCCAGAGCCACAAGGACACCCGCGGCGACGGCGACGGTGAGCACCACCGGGACGAAGCGGCAGAGCTCCCACAGGGTGCGGGCCAGCCTTAGCCGCAGGGGCGGCTGGAAGGTGCGGGTGTCATCGGACGCGACGGCGGTCCGCCGCAGCCGGACCGGCGGGCTGCCCAGCCAGGAGGTGCCGGACTTGGCCTTSGCRGGGGTSGYGGAGAGSACYGCSACGAGGGARTTCTTGGGCACGCTGCGSCCYGCGGCGGTCATGCCKGAGTTGCCCAGGAAGGAGCGTTTGCCCACCTTGGCCGGCGCGATCTTCATCCAACCGCCGCCGAGTTCGTAGGACGCGATCAGGGTGTCATCGGCCAGGAAGGCGCCCTCGCCCACGGTCGTCATCTTCGGGATCAGCAGCACGGTGGAGGCCTCCACGTTCCGGCCGATCCTGGCGCCGAGCAGGCGCAGCCAGACGGGGGTGAAGAGGCTCGCGTAGACCGGGAAGAGCAGGTCGCGGGCCAGATCCAGGACCCGCTCCGTCGCCCAGACCTGCCAGCCGATCCGGCTCCGCACCCGGTAGTAGCCCGCGCGCAGCCCGACGCCGAGGAGGCGCGTGACGGCGAGGACCAGGACCAGGTTCGCGCCGAACCACACGAACGCGGCCAGCGGGAGCGAGAGGGCAAGCTGCGGCAGGGCCACGAGCAGCGATTCGCGGCCCTGGATGAAGCGGAAGACCACCAGCCCGGCTGCCACGGCGGACAGGTAGGGAATGAGGGCCAGCACGGCTGAAGCGGAGGCGAAACCGGCGAACCACAGCCGGCCGATCAGCCGGTGCTCCCGCGGAGCGTCCGGCCAGCCCTGTTTGGCCTTGCCGCGGCGTTCGGCCGGGGACCCGGCCACCAGGTGGCCCGCCTTAACCCGGCCGAGGACGGCGGACCCCGGCTCCACCTGCGCCCCGGCGCCAATGCTCGCCCCCGGCATGAGCGTGCTGCGGGCGCCGACGACGGCCTCGGCACCGATGTGGATCGCGCCGATATGCACGGAGTCGCCGTCGATCCACCAGCCGGAGAGATCGACCTCGGGCTCGATGTTGCAACCGGTGCCCAGGGACAGCAGGCCGGTAACGGGCGGCAGCGAGTGCAGTTGCACGTTCGTGCCGATCTTGGCACCGAGCGCCCGGGCGTAGTACGGC
>NZ_JBFRFD010000504.1:0-2574 GCF_052114645.1 Arthrobacter sp. 2YAF22_2 | reverse complement strand
TCCTGGTCCTAAACGGAGCCTGGACCTGGCCGCCGCTGTGGCTCGCGGCCGCTGTGCCCGCCGCGGCCTTCGTGCTGGCACTCTGGCGGCTCGTGCTCATCCCGCGCCAGGTGCGTTCCATTGGCTACGCCGAACGTGAGGACGACCTGCTGATCCGCCGCGGCATTTTCTTCCAGCGCACCCTCGTGGTCCCGTACGGGCGCATGCAGTATGTGGATATCGGGGCCGGTCCGGTCGAACGCGGGCTGGGCCTGTGCACTGTTAAGCTTCACACCGCCTCGGCCGGCACCAGTGCGGAGATTCCGGGCCTGCCCGCCGTGGAGGGGGCACGGCTCCGGGAGCAGCTGTCCGCCCGCGGCGAGGCCCGTCTGGCCGGGCTGTGACCGCCGCCGGAAACGGCTGGCGGCGCGTCCATCCGGCGTCGCCCTTCGTCCGGGGGTGGGTGGCGCTGGCCGCACTGTTCTTCTTCTTTGGCCGCGACGCCTTCGAACGCTTGCTCCGGGGCGACCCGGTCTTTGACGAGCGGTTTGCCGAGCGGGCGCCGTGGTTAGTGATCGGCGGCGGTGCCGTGCTGCTGCTGATCGTGCTTGGTTACGTGCTGAGCTGGTATTTCACCCGCTTCCAGGTGGCGGACGGCTACGTCCGTCTCAACACCGGTTTCGTGTTCAAACAGCAACGCCAGGCGCGGCTGGACCGGGTGCAGGCGATCGACGTCGTGCAGCCGCTGCTGGCGCGGATTTTCGGGCTCGCGGAGCTCAGGTTCGACGTCGCCGACGCCGGCAAGGCCGCGGTGCACCTGGCCTACCTCCCGATCGCCGAGGCCAAGGAACTCCGCGCCGCCATCCTTGCCCAGGCCGCCGGCGTCGTTAGCGGGGCACCGGAGCCGGCCCGGCCGGGTGGCCCGGCGCTGCTGCAGCCAGGGGCCGAGCTTGCCCTGCGCCAGCAGATCGCTGACCTGGGCGACCAGGGGTTCGGGGTAGCCGGTGAGGTACTTCAGGACAGCCATGCAGGGGCGTCGGCGCGTCGGTAGAATGGGGCATCCAGATTACACGCGGTACGTATCGACCATGGCAAAGCCCAACGCGCTGCAGGAACAATTGCTCAAGGCCGGCCTGGCCAAGAAGTCGCAGGCCAGTGCCGCCGCGCGTGAACAGGCCAAGGCCCGCCAGGGCAAGGCCGAGTCGACGTCGGCAGAGGTCCAGCGTGAAGCTGAACGCGCGCGGGCCGAGAAGATCGAGCGTGACCGTGCGCTGGCTGCCGAGCGCAACGCGCAGGCCAAGCAGGCTGAGCGTAAGGCGCAGGCCAGGCAGATCATCAGCGCCCACGCCGTGCCGCACAAAGGCGAGGACGAGTACCGCTTCAGCGATGGCGCGGTGATCCGCACCCTGTTGATCGATACCAAGCTGCGCAAGGCGTTGTCGGTGGGCGTGCTGGTCATCGTGGCCCATGGCGACAGCTACGCGGTGCTGCCGCGCGCGGCAGCGGAGAAGGTGCGCGAGCGCGCCCCGGAGGCCATCGTCGTCGACCATGGCACGCCCGGCTCCAGCGCCGAGATCTCCACCGGCAACGCCGAGGACGACGCCTACTACGCACAGTTCCAGGTCCCCGACGACCTGGTCTGGTAAGAAAAAGGGGGACGGAGGGGGTTACGTCGTTTCTGCCACAAACGACGTAATCCCCTCCGTCCCCTTCTCTGCTCAGGTTGCTGAAGCGCTGCGGACGCAGATGCCTTTTCCGTGGGTGTATTGTCCCCATATCAGGCGACACACCTGCGGAGGATGGCCATGGCTACCGGTTGGGCCGGAGATGGCGCGGTCCAGGACCAGATCGACGCCACCGTCGACGATGCGATTGCCCGCGCGCGGCGCCAGCTGCGCCAGGGTCCGGGTCTGGAACACTGTGAAGAATGCGACGCGCCGATTCCCTTGGCGCGGCGTCAGGCGGTGCCCGGCGTACGGCTGTGCGTGAACTGTCAGCAGGCGCACGACGAAGAGGAACAGGCGCAGAGTGGCTACAACCGCCGGGGCAGCAAGGACAGCCAACTGCGATAAGGATGGTCGGCAGGGCTGCGCCCTGCACCCGCGGTAGTGCCGGCCGCTGGCCGGCAACCTTAAGAGCAATAGCAACAGCAACAGCGGCATTCCGTGGGATGGCGTGGTGGGCCCGGTTGCGGGAGACGCCGTAAACCCCGCTCCGCGGTCCGGCCCAGCCGCTGGCGGCTGTGCGTTCGGSCGCTTGCGAAGCAGTGCTTCGCAAGCAAAGCGCCCTCATCCTTGGGGGCTCGATGGCGCCATACATGGCGCCAACGGTCCTGCAACCCCACACCACCCCGCCTCTGACAGTTTCCAGGTGTCTGTTGGATCCACGCCATGCGTGGATGAATYYCSATSGAAATCGAATATTTCGATATTGGATCGAAGAGCATCCACGCATGGCGTGGATCKACGTGTCGACCAAGGTCGACACCTACCAACAGCAGCCGGGAATTGTCGAAGGCGGGGCACTGTGGGTTTGCGGGGTGTGAGCGGCATGGATGCCGCGACCAAGCCCCCAKGGATGGGTTYACGGCGTCCC
>NZ_JBFRFD010000503.1:0-2577 GCF_052114645.1 Arthrobacter sp. 2YAF22_2 | reverse complement strand
GGCTGCGGCCCCCCGGCATCCCGTGGCAACAAGGCGGTGCGCCGCCAACCCGCCTCGGCGCCCCGCTTTGTGACAGGTTTTCAGCGGCTTGCCCCGCCGTGGTGGCTGGGACGCGGGATCTCCCAGTACGCTCGTGGCATGGCCCCCAGCGATAGCCCAGAATCCCGCATGTCCGCAGAACTCGCCGCACCCTACGGTGCCGGCCCGTCCCCGGCCGTGCCGGCAGCGGCCGCCAAGCCTGCGGCCCGGATCCGCACGCACCACCTGCGCGAGGCGAAGCGCAACGGTGAACACTTCGCCATGCTCACAGCCTATGACCAGTACAGTGCCGAGATCTTCGACCAGGCCGGCATCGAGGTGCTGCTGGTGGGAGATTCCGCCTCGAACAACGTCTTCGGCAACGAAACCAGCCTGCCCGTTACGGTGGACGAGCTGATCCCGCTGTGCCGGGCCGTCGCCCGCTCCGCCCGTCGCGCCCTGGTCGTGGCCGACCTGCCGTTCGGCAGCTATGAGGTGTCCGCCCAGCAGGCCGTGGCCACGGGCGTACGGTTCCTCAAGGAGGGGCTCGCCCACGCGGTCAAGATGGAGGGCGGGAAGTTCTACGCCGAAACCGTCCGGGCCATGGTCCAGGCCGGCATCCCGGTGATGGCGCATATCGGTTTCACGCCGCAGAGCGAGCACTCCCTCGGCGGCTACCGCGTCCAAGGCCGCGGCGACGACGCGCAGGGCCTCATCGACGACGCCGTGGCGCTGGCCGAAGCCGGGGCGTTTTGCGTGCTGATGGAAATGGTTCCGGCGGCAGCGGCGGCTGCCGTGGATGCCGCCGTCGAGGTCCCCACCATCGGCATCGGGGCCGGCAACGCCACCACCGGCCAGGTGCTGGTGTGGCAGGACATGGCCGGGCTGCGCGGCGGGAAGATGGCCAAGTTCGTCAAGCAGTACGCGGACCTGCGGACCGCCCTGGCGGACGCCGCGAAAGCCTACGGCGAGGACGTGCGCTCGGGCCAGTTCCCCGGCCCGGAGCACTCCTTCTAGGCCTGCCTAGGCCTGCGTGGCCGCCTCGGGTGTCTTCAGCGTGCCCGTGTTCGCAACGGCCTCAGCCTGCGGCGGGCTTGGCGGCGTCGTCGTCGACCTTGATGGCGGACACCTCAAACTCCAGCGTGACCTTGTCCGATACCAGCACCCCGCCGGAATCCAGGGCGGTATTCCACTTGAGCCCGAAATCCTGGCGGTCGATACGCCGGGACCCTTCAAAGCCCGCTCGCAGGGTGCCCGTGGGATCCCGTTCGACGCCGATGAAGTCGATCGGAATCGAAATTTCTTTCGTGATGCCCTTAATCGTCACGTCGCCGCTGACGATGAAGTGGCCTTGGTCCACCTGGTCCACCCGGCTGCTCACGAAGGTGATCTCCGGAAACCGGGGGGCGTCAAAGAAATCGTTGGTCCGCAGATGCTGGTCGCGGTCCGCGTTGCGGGTGTCGATGCTCGCGACCTTGACGGTCAGCTCGACCTTCGAGCGTTCCGGGTTCTCCGCGTCCACGGTGATGAAGCCGTCGACGTCGTTGAAAGCTCCGCGGACCTTGGTGACCATTGCGTGCCGGGTCGAAAAACCGATGCGCGTGTGGGCCGGGTCGAACCGCCACTGTCCTGCATATTCGGGGCTGAGTTCGGCCATCTTGTGCCTCCTTGCACTACCGGTGGAGCCGGTATTCGGATGTATGTAAAGTCATTCTTGCCCACGGAAGACCGCTTTGGACAGTGCGGCCGGGCTGCATCCTAGTCGTCGTCGCCCTTGTCCCAGGCCTCGTTGCGGGCCTTGACCTTCTCGAGCGCGTGTTCGGCCTCCTCGCGGGTTTTGTAGGGGCCGATCAGCTGGCTCCAGTCGGACATCGCGTCTTCCTCGATCTCATGGGTGTTGACGTTGTACCAGTACTCGGTCATCGGCTCTCCTTCGCGGTTCCTGCTGCTGCCTTTTGCGGTTTCTCTTGTCCCGGCCCTACATTCCCCGGGCGCCGTATTCCCCAGGCTTTGCCCGGGGGCTTATAGAATCAATGTATGCCTTCTCTTACCTCGACTGCACCCATTGGCACCCTTGTCCCGGGAGCTGTGAGCCCCCAGCTTGCCGTGCCGGCGTCCATTCCGCGCCCCGAGTACGTCGGCAGGCCCGCTCCGGCCAAGTTCACCGGCTCCGAGGTCAAGTCCACCGAGACCATCGAGAAGATCCGGATCGCCTCGCGGATCGCCGCCCAGGCCATTGTGGAGGTGGGAAAGCACATCGTTCCCGGCGTCACCACCGACCAGCTGGACAAGGTGGGACACGAGTTCCTGCTGGACCACAAGGCGTACCCCTCCACCCTCGGCTACCGCGGCTTTCCCAAGTCCCTGTGCTCCTCACTCAACGAAGTGATCTGCCACGGCATTCCGGACAGCACTGTGGTCCAGGACGGCGACATCCTCAACATCGACATCACGGCGTTCATCGGCGGCGTGCACGGCGACACCAACTACACCTTCCTCGTGGGCGACGTCGACGAGGAGTCACGGCTCCTGGTCGAACGCACCGCGGAGTCCCTGCGC
>NZ_JBFRFD010000502.1:0-2578 GCF_052114645.1 Arthrobacter sp. 2YAF22_2 | reverse complement strand
GCACTAGAGGGCATTGTGGCAGCATGCGGCTACAACAGCGCGCGTGGTCTGGGCGACATCGCAAGTCAAATACCCGGCTCCGCAGGCAGCCCGCTGGCCGAGACACTCCCGCCGGCGGACGCCTTCCTGACCAAGGCCCCCGACCAAATCGACAGCACGTGGACCCTGCAAAACATGAAGGACCTGACCCTCAAGGCGGAGCCCGGCGGGGGTTGGATGCAGTACACCTTCCACCACATCAATGCCGCCGGTGAACCGCTGAGCATACCAACGGCAGATTTCAACGCCCTGATCGATTTCCTGGCGGCCGAGCAGGCCGCAGGTCGGGTCGTTGTTAAAACCGTCGATCAGGCCATGGGTGGGGCGGTCAAGCCGTTGGCTGCCAATGGGCCCCCGCCGCCTGCACCTATCACTTCAGGAAACTTGCTCCGCAACCCCGGATTTGAGACGGCGGGCGCTGTGGCCGGCAGCCCCCCGTACTGCTGGGTTCCAGGATCGTACGGCGCCAACACCTACACGAGCAGCACCGTGGCCACGGCCCACACCGGTACTGCCGCCACCCAGGTGGTCATGTCCGCCTACACGAATGGCGACGCCAAAGTGCTGCCACCCCTGGACACCGGTCAGTGCGCCCCGAGTGTAACGGCTGGCCACAGCTACACGATGTCCGCTTGGTACACTTCTACGGCAAAGACCCAGTTCGAGCTTTACTATCGGATAGGTCAGGGCGCCTGGCACTATTGGACGTCCAGCCCGTTTGTCCTGCCCGCAGCCACATTCACCCAGACCAGTTGGACGTCCCCGCCGGTGCCCGCGGGCGCCACAGCCATGTCAATGGCATTGACTCTCACCAACCTTGGAACGCTTGTTACGGACGACTACTCCCTCCTTGACTCCGGGGTCATCGATCAGAACGCGGCGGCGGCGATTGCGGCGAAGGCCGCGGCTGTGCAGGCCGTTGGATTGGCATCGGGGTCAATTGTGTGTGGTCTAGTTAGTGGCGGGTGCTATCAGCTCTTCACCAACGGCGCCATTTTGTGGTCGGCGGCGACGGGCGCCCATACCTCCATGGGTGACATCCGTGCCTTGTGGGCCGCCTATGGTTATGAGCGCGGCTACTTTGGCTACCCAACGAGTGACACGGTGGGCGGCCTCGTTGGGGGTGGCTATTATCAGACGTTCCAAAACGGCGCAATGATTTCCTCCTCCACAACAGGCGCCCATGTCTCGTACGGAGCCGTCCGCGACAAGTGGGGCCAGTACGGATTCCAAAATGGAATTCTGGGCTACCCGACAACCGACCAGATCGGAGGCCTCATCAACGGAGGGGCTTACCAAATGTTCCAGAATGGAGCGATCCTCTGGGCGCCGGCTACCGGGCCACACATTTCCATGGGCGTCATCAGAAACGCGTGGGCCGCACAAGGATACGAGCGGGGAGCCTTGGCCTACCCGACGTCCGATATCGTCTCGGGGCTGGTCAACGCCGGCACCTATCAGAATTTCCAAGGAGGCGCCATCATTTGGTCCGCTGCCACAGGGGCCCAAATCTCGCGTGGCGGCATCCGTGTGGCCTGGGCCTCGCAGGGCTACGAGAACGGCCGGCTCGGGTATCCGACTAGCAACGAGTATGTCGTAGGCAATGTGACTTACCAGGACTACGTGGGCGGCAGAATCAGCTGGACCGCGGCCTCGGGGACCGTGATCAGCTACAAGTAGATAACTGACCCCAAAGCTCTTTCGCCCGCCGCAGTAAGCCACTGCGGCGGGCGAAACTGCATGCAAATGGGGACAGATCTCTGGGGTCAGCCTCGAATGCCCCGGGCGCGTCACGCCAGAGGCGCTCCTGGTCTCCTTCACGAGATGCTAGACCCCCATCAGTCTGCCACCACGAGTCCGGCCTTCAATGAGTACAGTCCGATACGGCGGAGTTGCCCACGATCCTCGTCATCGACAATGCGCACAGCTTCTTTTACGGTGCCCCAAACACAACGGGGTGCCTCACATCGGGCCGTCCAACTTGGATTAGTACGAAGGACACGTCCGCACCTGCCAGGAACCGGCCGGATGCGCCAGAACGAATTCCAGGGACTTTCGTTACAACAATGTTCACATCCGTAACATCCGCAACTCTGGTTTGAGACGTATGCCGGTGCTACGGTGGGCGCGATAAGTCAGACATTCTCGCATCCGGGACAGCTTGCACAGCTCCGTCCCGGGCGGGAGACCACCATGACACGGCCATAGTCGTGTAGTTGTTCCGGAGCGGCAAATGAAGCGGACCCTTCTTCCACCCAACAGTAGTCTCCTCGGCCTGGTCGGGGTTGCGCTACTATCCGTTGCCCTCCTTGCAGGCCCAGGTCTTACTGCTCCGGCAAATGCCGTTGAGCCCTCACCGAGTGCCTCCGCTTCCCCGACCAGGACATCTTCCCCTTCCCCGTCCCTGTCCCCGAGCGCCGCACTCCCACCGGCGACGGCCGCGGCACCCACTTCCCCGAGCGTTTCAGTTTCCCCGTCGCCCTCTGTACCCGCACCAGCGGACTACCGCGCAGCAATGGCGTCGGCCACGGCTGGGGGC
>NZ_JBFRFD010000501.1:0-2587 GCF_052114645.1 Arthrobacter sp. 2YAF22_2 | reverse complement strand
GGCCGCCGTCCCGCCGCGGCCACGCTCTTACCTTCACCCCCAACTCTTTAGGTGAACCATGTCTGTACTGAACAACTCTCGCGGAGAGACCACGCGGGACGCTTCCCGCGGGCCCTCCCGCGGCGCAGCCGGCACCCCCGGGCCGCGGAATACCTTCTCCGCCTGGGCGAACCGGCACCGCAAGTGGCTCTTCGCCGCTCCGGCCATGATCTTCGTCGGCGTCCTGATCGTCTTCCCGCTGGCGTGGACGCTGTACCTGAGCTTGACCGACTCGCAGGGCTCGGTCCGCGCCGCGTCCGAGTTCGTCGGCCTGGAGAACTACGCGACGGTGCTGGCCGACGGCGACCGGTTCTGGCCCGCCGTCGGCCGCACGCTGACCTTTACCGGCGTCGCGCTGTTCTGCGAAGTTGTTCTGGGCATGGGCATCGCGCTGCTGCTGTGGCGCCCCTTCCGCGGCGAAAAATGGGTGCGGGTCGCCATCCTGCTGCCGCTCGTCGCCACGCCGGTGGCGGTCGGCATGATGTGGCGGCTGATCTTTGACCCCAACATCGGCTTCGCCAACCAGCTCCTCGGCATGATCGGCATCCCGCCGCAGCCCTGGCTCTCCGGCCAGGACACCGCCCTGGGCACCACGATCTTCATGGACATCTGGCAGTGGACCCCCATGGTGGTGCTGATCCTGCTGGCCGGCCTGACCTCGCTCTCCGAGGAGCCGGACGAAGCCGCCCGGATGGACGGCGCCAACGCCTTCCAGCGCTTCTTCTTCATCACCCTGCCGCTCATGATGCCCACCGTGATCGTCGCCATCCTGCTGCGCGGCATCGACGCGCTGAAGACCTTCGACATCCTCTACGCCACCAAGGGCAAAGGCGGCGGCTCCTTCCACGAGGTGGAGACGCTCAACGTCTACGCCTACGGCCTGAGCTTCGACTACAACCAGTACGGACTCTCCTCCGCGGTGCTGATCCTGTTCTTCATGATTATCATCATCACCATGTGGCTGCTGACCATGCGCAAGAAAGCGGTAAGCAAATGACCGTACTGAACCAGACCACCGAATCCCGCGTCGCCGCCGTCCCGGCCCAGCCGCGGCGCCGCAAGCCGCTCGCCACCCGCGTCTACAAGGTGTTCCGGGTCGTGGCCCTGATCGCCGTAGTGCTGTTCCTGGTCGCCCCGCTGATCTGGATGCTGCTGGCATCCTTCAAGACCAACGTGGACATCTATGACACGGGCAAGTCGTTCGTCTTCACCCCCACCGGCGAGAACTACGCCAACGTGCTGCAGCGCAACAACTACTTCATCTTCATCTTCAACAGCTTCTGGGTGGCGTTCGTCTCCACCGCCCTGTCGTTGGTCCTTGGCGTGCCGGCAGCCTACGCCATGAGCCGATTCACCATGCACCGCTCGGCCCTGGTGGTCCTGATGGCCCGCGTCATCCCGGGTGTTTCGCTGCTGGTGCCCTGGTACTACGTCTTCTCCAACCTGAAGATGGTGGGCGGCTTCGAGGTACTGATCCTCAGCCACATGTTCGTGGCCCTCCCGCTGATCGTCTACATCATGATGAGCTATTTCGATTCGATGCCGCTGGAACTGGAGGAATCGGCCCAGGTGGACGGGCTCACGCCGATCGGCGCGTTCCGCCGCATCACGCTGCCGCTGTCCGTTGCCGGCATCGCCACCGCCGGGATCCTGTCGTTCATCTTCTCGTGGAACAACTTCATGTTCGCCCTGGTGCTCTCCGGTTCCAAGACCAAGACCCTGCCGGTCGCGATCTTCGACTTCGTCTCCTACGCCAGCATCGACTGGGGCGGACTCATGGCGGCGGCCACGGTGGTCACCATCCCGATCATGATCATTGCGCTCTTTACGCAGAAGTACATCGTCTCCGGCCTCACCGCCGGGGCGACCAAGGGCTAGGCAGCACATGACACGCATCAGCAGGATTGAAACCTTCCTCGTCGCCCCGCGCTGGCTCTTCGTCCGGATCGAGACTGACAGCGGGATCGTCGGCTGGGGCGAGGCCAGCTGCGAGGGCCGCAGCGAAACCGTCCGCACCGCCGTCGACCAGCTCTCCGAGCTGCTGATCGGCAACGACGCGCTGCGGATCGAGGACCACTGGCAGGTCATGACCAAGGGCTCCTTCTACCGCGGCGGGCCCATCCTGGCCAGTGCCGTCTCCGGCCTGGACCAGGCACTGTGGGACATCGCCGGCAAGCACTTTAACACTCCCGTTCACCAGCTCCTGGGCGGCCACGTCCGCGACCGGATCCGGATGTACGGCTGGGTGGGCGGCGACGAGCCCAACGAGGTGGCGGACCAGATCAGCGCGCAGCTGGAAGTCGGACTCACCGCGGTGAAGATGAACGCCAGCGGCCGGATGAGCCCGATCGCCTCGGTGGCCGAGCTCGACGGCGTCGTCCGCCG
The DNA here is from genome assembly GCF_052114645.1 of Arthrobacter sp. 2YAF22_2. Taxonomy (NCBI): domain Bacteria; kingdom Bacillati; phylum Actinomycetota; class Actinomycetes; order Micrococcales; family Micrococcaceae; genus Arthrobacter; species Arthrobacter sp. 2YAF22_2. The sequence continues at coordinate 163 of NZ_JBFRFD010000501.1, read as the reverse complement.
GGTCGCTGCCGCTCGCGAGGTCCTCGGGGACCACCGCGACGTCGCCGTCGACTTCCATGGACGCTTCAGCCTGGCCAACGCCCGGCGCGTGGCGCCCTTGCTGGAACCGTACCGGCCGTTCTTCCTCGAGGAACCCGTGGTCCCGGAAAACACCCACCTGCTG
>NZ_JBFRFD010000500.1:0-2597 GCF_052114645.1 Arthrobacter sp. 2YAF22_2 | reverse complement strand
CCCGGGGGGAGGCGCCGCCGTCGTGCGTTTGCCGGCTTAGCGGCTCAGGACCGGCACCGGTGCTTCTTCGTGGTCGGTGCGGCCCGCCACGCGCTCGTGCCAGTTCTTCATCACGGCAGGATCCGTCGGCTTGGTCAACAGTGACACTGCCACGTAGACCAGCGCGGAGGCCAACAGCCCGTAGTAGATSGGTTCGTTCGCGTAGACGCCGTCAAGCGGGACTTCGGCGTTGATTTCCAGGACGATCATGGTGCCGAGGGTGATGACCGAGCCGACGGCCATCGAGGCGGCCGCGGCCCCACCGGTGCCGCGCCTCCAGACCAGTCCGCCGAGGATGGCGACGAGCAAGCCGCCGACGAGGATGTCGTAGGCGATGGTCAGCGCGGCCACGACGTCCTTGGTGATGATGGCGATCACGATGGCCACGACGCCGAGGCCCAGGACCCACAGCCGGTTCGCCTTGACGTCGTGCTCCGGGTTCTCGGTGTCCTCGGTGTTGATGTTCTTGCCGAACCAGCCGGCCACGAAGGGCAGGACGTCGGCGCGGGCCACGGTGGCGGCCGCAATCAGAGCGCCGGACGCGGTAGACATCATGGCGGCGACGGCCGCGGCGAGCACCAGGCCGCCGATCCCGATGGGCAGCAGGTTGGTGGCGACCTCGGCGTAGACAACGTCCTTGCCAAGGGCCTTGACGTCGATGTTCGGCAGGGCGACGCGGGCGCCGAGGCCGATCAGGGCGCCGGCGGCGCCGTACAGAATGCAGTAGACGCCCGCGGTGGCGCCACCCCAGCGCGCAACCGTGGGGGTCTTGGCAGTGAACACGCGCTGCCAGATGTCCTGGCCGATGAGCAGGCCGAGGGTGTAGACGACGAAGTAGGTAATGATCGTCTGGATCCCGATGCCGTCGATCTGGAAGAAGCTCGCGTCGACTCGGCTGCGGATGCCGTCGAGGCCCCCGGCGGCGTTGAGCGTCAGGGGCAGCATGAGCAGGAAGATGCCCACCGTCTTGATCACGAACTGGACCTGGTCGGCCAGGGTGATCGACCACATGCCGCCGATGGTCGAGTAGACCAGCACGATGGCGCCGCCGATGGCGATGGCCAGCGCGCGGTCCCAGCCGAAGAGGACTACGAAGATGGTGGCGTAGGCGCCGGTGGACGTGGCGCAAAGCATCAGGGTGTAGGCGAGCATGACGATGCCCGAGGTCTGCGTGGCCCGGCTGCCGTAGCGSAGGCTSAGCATCTGGGAGACGGTGTAAATCTTCAGCTTCTGGATGGTGCTGGCGAAGAGCAGGCTGAGCAGCAGCACRCCRGCGCCGATSGCMACCACGAGCCACATKCCGGAGATGCCGAACTTGTAGCCGAGCCCCACACCGCCCACCGTCGACGCGCCGCCCAGGACGACGGCGGCCATGGTCCCGGTATACAGGAACGGGCCGAGGCGGCGGCCGGCCACGAGGAAGTCGCTGTTGTTCTGGGTGCGGGACTTGCCCCACCAGCCGAACGCCAGCATGGCGACCAGATACACCACCACGATGGCGATGTTGACAATACTTGCGTCCATTGAGGGCTCCTTTGGAGCTGTTCGGAAGCAGCGCTGCTGGGCCGGCTCGCAACGCTGCGGTCGGTTGTCACTACTTCTTGGCGGGAAAGTGCGGGAGGTCTCGGTTGACCCGCCCGCGGTATTGCCTAAGAGGCAACACTTGTTGCCAAAGAGTAGGGTGTGACGCCGGTAACAGTCAAGGTCTGCCGGCGGCGTGTCCCTTCGGGCCTCCGGGCGTTCATCTCCGATTAGGATTGGCTCCAATGCTGGTGCCGCGCGGCCGGCCGTGAAAGGTTCCCTAATGAAGGCTCTACCCGTAGAACCGAGCAACGTTCCGGTTGCCATCGGGTCCAGGATCCGTGCCGCCCGGCAGTCGCAGCGGCTCACCATCGAACAGGTCGCGGACGCCACCGGCCTGACCAAGGGCTTCCTGAGCCGGGTTGAGCGGGACCTGACCTCGCCCTCCGTGAGCTCGTTGGTCACGCTGTGCCAGGTCCTCTCCATCTCGATCGGCGACCTGTTTGCCGCGCCGGAAACGCACCTCACCAAGGCCGGCGAAGGTCCCCGGATTTCGCTCGGCGGGGAAGGGATCGTCGAGCGCCTGCTGACCGCACGCTCCGAGCGCCGGGTCCAGATCATCCAGGCCGTGATCGAGCCCCGTGGCCGCGGCGAGTCCGAGCTGTACGCCGTCGACTGCGACGTCGATGTGCTGCACGTGGTCAAGGGCAGCATCCGGCTGGTCCTTACCAATGAGGAATTCGAGCTGGAGACCGGCGATACCGTGACCTTCCCCGGCCGCGAGCCGCACACCTGGGTCAACCCGACCGACAGCCCGGTCGAGGTGCTCTGGGTACTGGTGCCCGCCGCGAGCCGCTAGCTCCGCTAGCTCCCCGGCGCCGCGGCGCCGTCGGACATCTGCCCGTTACATGGTGGAAACAACGAATTTACGTTCGTGCCTCCCGTGTAACCTCCGCGAAAAAATGGAAATGCCTTGCGGAAACATCCCCTCGGTAGCGTCGATTGCGGGAGGCGTGCGACTCGCTGCAGGCATACGC
>NZ_JBFRFD010000499.1:0-2597 GCF_052114645.1 Arthrobacter sp. 2YAF22_2 | reverse complement strand
GCTGCAGCCGGAACACGGTCTCCGGGTTGAACAGGTGCGGCTCGCCGTCCCGGCGCCACTGGTACTCTCCGCCGCCCAGCAGGGGCTGGTGCGGGACTTCGATGCCGTTCTCCGGGTACGCCATCCGGTGGCGCGCCGCGACTTCCGCGGCGACGACGTCGAGGCCGACGCCGCCCAGCTGGGAGTTCGTGCCGGCGAAGTACTCGTCCACGAGGTCCTGGCCCAGGCCGAGCGCTTCGAAGGTCTGGGCGCCGGTGTAGGAGGCGACGGTGGAAATGCCCATCTTGGACATGATCTTCAGGACGCCCTTGCCGAGGCCCTTGATCAGGTTGTAGACGCCGTCCTGCGGGGTGACGCCGACGACGTCGCCCGCCGCGATCAGCTGTTCGACGGATTCCATCGCCAGGTACGGGTTCACGGCGGAGGCGCCGTAGCCGATCAGCACGGCCACGTGATGGGTTTCGCGGACGTCGCCGGCCTCGACTACGAGCGCCGTCTTGGTGCGGTTGGCGCTGCGCAGCAGGTGGTGGTGCACGGCGCTGACCAGCAGCAGGGACGGRATCGGMGCCCACTGGGCGTTCGAGTCACGGTCCGAGAGCACGACGTACTGCACGCCGCGGTTGATGGCGCCCGAGACCTGCTCGCAGATTTCGGTCAACCGGGCGCGCAGGGCGTGTTCGCCGCCCTCGGGGCGGTACAGGCCGCGGACCTTCATGGCGACCCGGTCGCCGTCGGCGTTGTCGATGTTCGCGATCTTGGCCAACTGGTCGTTGTTGATCACCGGGAACGGCAGCGAAACCTGGGGCTGCCGGACCTGTTTGGTATCCAGCAGGTTGCCGTTGGGGCCGATTGCGCAGGTCAGGGAGGTGACGAGTTCCTCGCGGATCGCGTCCAGCGGCGGGTTGGTGACCTGGGCGAAGGATTGCACGAAGTAATCGAAGAGCAGCCGCGGCCGTTTGGAGAGGACTGCCACCGGGGTGTCCGAGCCCATGGCACCCAGGGGTTCTGCGCCGGTGCGGGCCATCGGGCCGAGCAGGATCTTCAGTTCCTCGGTGGTGTAGCCGAACGTGCGCTGGCGGATGTTGACCGAGGCGGCGGTGTGCACGACGTGCTCGCGTTCGGGCAGGTCCTTGAGGTCGATCAGGTTGTCCTTGACCCATTCGGCCCACGGGTTGGCTGCGGCGACCTCGGCCTTGACCTCGGCGTCGTCGATGACCCGGCCGGCGTCGGTGTCCACGAGGAACATCTTGCCGGGTGAGACGCGGCCCTTCTTGACCACCTTGGCGGGTTCGACGTCGATCACGCCGACTTCGGAGGCGAAAACGACCAGGCCGTCCTCGGTGATCCAGTACCGGCCCGGGCGCAGCCCGTTGCGGTCCAGGGTGGCGCCGACGAGGTTGCCGTCGGTGAAGGAGACGGCGGCGGGGCCGTCCCACGGCTCCATCAGCAGCGAGTGGTATTCGTAAAACGCGCGCCGGGCTGGGTCCATCGTGGCGTGGTTTTCCCAGGCCTCGGGGATCATCATCATGATCGAGTGCGTGATGGGCCGGCCGGAGAGCCAGAGCAACTCCGCGACCTCGTCGAAGGATGCGGAGTCCGAGGCGCCGGGGGTGCAGATGGGGTACAGCTCTTCCGGGCTGTTCCCGAGCAGCGGGTTGGCCAGCTGCGACTGGCGGGCGCGCATCCAGTTCCGGTTGCCCTTGACCGTGTTGATCTCGCCGTTATGCGCGATGGTGCGGAAGGGCTGGGCCAGCGGCCAGGACGGGAAGGTGTTGGTGGAGAAGCGCGAGTGGACGATCGCGAGCTTGGTCTTGAAGCGGGTGTCCGAAAGGTCCGGGTAGAACGGTTCCAGCTGCGCGGTGGTCAGCATGCCCTTGTAAACGATGGTCCGGGACGACAGCGAGGGGAAGTACACGCCGAACTTGTTCTGCGCGCGCTTGCGGATCCGCCAGGCGCGGGAATCGAGTTCGTTGCGCGTGAGCGTTTCGCCGGTGCTGGAAGCGAAGAACGGCTGCGCGAAGTAGGGCATGCAGGCCCGGGCCATGGCACCGACCAAGTCGGCTACGATCGGGACTTCGCGCCAGCCGAGGACGGTCAGGCCCTCGTCGGCCGCGAGGCTCTCGATGCCCGTCTTGGCGGCGTCGGATTCACGCTGTTCGGCCGGTAGGAAGGCGGTGCCCACGACGTACTGGCCCGGGGCGGGGAGTTCGAAGTCGGCGACGGCGCGGAAGAACTCGTCGGGCACCTGCATGAGGAGTCCGGCGCCGTCGCCGGTTCCCTCATCGGCGCCGACGGCACCGCGGTGTTCGAGGTTGCGCAGGGCCGTCAGTGCGGCTGCCACAATGTCGTAGCCGGGCTCGCCGCGCAGGGTGGCGATGATGGCCAGTCCGCAGGCGTCCTTCTCGTGCTCCGGGTTGTAGAGTCCGGCGGCGTCGGGCAGGGCCGCAAAACGTTTGAACGGCGACATGGCTGTGCTGGGCTGGTCCGGACCGGACCAGCTGGGGCTGTGCAGGGTTTGGGTCATGGGAGACGTCCTTCCTCCTGATCGTGCGTATGGGAGGGACAACATTGGCCCGAATCGAGGCGCCGGTGTGACG
>NZ_JBFRFD010000498.1:0-2611 GCF_052114645.1 Arthrobacter sp. 2YAF22_2 | reverse complement strand
GTCTATGACATCAGCACTATCGCCATCCTGTGGTTCGCCGGCGCCTCCGCCATGGCGGGGCTGCTGAACCTCGTGCCCCGGTACCTGCCCCGCTACGGCATGGCCCCGGGGTGGGCCCGGGCCGTCCGCCCCCTGGTGCTGGTATTCACCCTCATCGGATTCCTGATCACCTGGCTGTTCAACGCCGACGTCGATGCTCAGGGCGGGGCCTACGCCACAGGCGTCCTGGTGCTGATGACCTCCGCCGCGGTGGCCGTGACATTTTCCGCGCGGCGGGGAAAGCAGCACAAGCGCACAGTCGGTTTCGGTGTCATCGCCGTCGTGTTCATTTACACCACCGTAGCCAACGTCATTGAACGGCCCGAAGGCATCCGGATCGCGGCTTTCTTCATCGTCGGAATCATCGTGATTTCGCTGCTTTCACGAATCCGGCGTTCCTTTGAACTCCACGCCACCCATGTCCATCTGGACCGGCAGGCGCTGGAGTTCGTCTCCGAGGTACTCGACGGACCTCTGGGCATCATCTCCCATGAACCTCTCCGCCTCACCGCGGAGGCGTACCGGAACAAGCTGGACTCTGCCATCGAGGTCAGCCACCTGCCCCTGGACCAGCAGGCGTTGTTTCTGGAAGTGATCGTGGACGATTCCTCCGACTTCGAAACCGAGCTCGAGGTGAAGGGCGTAACCCGGCACGGGTACCGGATCCTGGAAGTCCACGGGCCGGTCGTGCCGAACACCATCGCCTCCGTATTGCTGCACATTCGGGACGTCACGGGCCTGATGCCGCACATCTACTTCCGCTGGACCGAGGGAAACCCTGTCACCAACCTGCTGCGCTTCCTCGCGTTTGGGGAAGGCGAAATCGCACCCGTCACCCGCGAAGTGCTCCGCGAAGCCGAACCCGATGTAACCAGGCGCCCCTGGGTCCACGTCGGCTGATCGCCGCGCACGTTAAGGCGACGTCAAGGACGTCCCTCCGGGCGTTAAGAATCCATCAGGAACCGGCCATTTCCGCCCGCAGCGGAGTTGACTTTCAGTAGCCCCGCAAACGGGGCGGCACTGAAAGGAACCTGCAATGGCCGATGTGGCTGTGATCGGAATCTTCATGGTGTCCATGGGGTTCGTCATGTGGATCGGCCACGTGCTGGCCGGGATGGTCGGCGCCCCCGATGACCGGCCGGAGGGCGAACAGTGAGCGCCGACGCCATCATGTGGCTCGTCCTGCTGATCGCCGGACTGGCCCTCTTCGGCTACCTGCTCGCCGTCCTGATCCATCCGGAAAAGTGGTGAGCGGATCATGACCTTCAACATTGCATCCTTTGCTGCCCAGGTGGCGGCACTCATCCTCGTGCTGGCAGCACTGCACAAGCCCCTGGGCATCTGCCTGGCCCGGGTTTTCGACGGCACGACGTCCAGCCGGCCCGAGCGTTTGTTCTACCGGCTCGCCGCGATCGACGCCGGCGCCGACCAGACCTGGTCGGTCTACCTGCGCAGCGTCCTGGTGTTCTCCGCCGTCTCCATCCTGGCCGTGTTCGGCCTCCAGCGGCTGCAGGGCGTCCTGCCGGGCAGCGGATCGCTGCCCGGCGTGGATCCGTGGATTGCCATGAACACGGCCATTTCGTTTGCCACCAACACAAACTGGCAGACCTACGTACCCGAGACGACAGTCGGGATCTTCGTACAGATGACCTCGCTGGCCGTGCAGAACTTCCTCTCCGCCGCGGTCGGCATCGTCGTCGTCGTCGCTCTCATCCGGGGCATTGCCCGCACCAGGACGCAGCGGCTGGGCAATTTCTGGGCGGACCTGGCCAGGACCTCCTTCCGGATCCTGCTGCCGATCGCGTTCGTCGCGGCAGTGGTGCTGGTCCTTGGCGGCGTGGTGCAGAATTTTTGGCCGACCAACCTCACCAACCAGGTTTCCGGGATCAGCCAGAGCATTCCCGGCGGACCTGTCGCGTCCCAGGAAGCCATCAAGGAACTCGGGACCAACGGCGGCGGCTACTTCAATGCCAACTCCGCCCACCCGTTCGAGAACCCCAATGCCTTCACCAACCTCTTTGAGGTAATCCTGCTCCTGCTCATCCCCTCGGCGCTGCCCTACGCCTTCGGCCGGATGGTCGGGGACCAGAAACAGGGCTACACGGTCGCCGCTGTCATGGGTACCCTGTGGCTGGCATCGGTTTCCCTGATGGGTTGGGCCCTCTCCACCGGCCAGGGAACCGCGACGACGGCGGCCGGCGGACTGGGCGAGGGCTTTGAACAGCGCTTCGGCCCCGCGCCAAGCGCGATCTTCGCCACCTCCACCACGCTGACCTCCACCGGGGCGGTCAACGTCGCCCACGATTCGCTGCCGCCGCTGGCTGGCGGGGTGGCCATGGTCAACATGATGCTCGGCGAAATCGCCCCCGGCGGGACCGGATCCGGGCTCTACGGCATGCTGATCCTGGCCATCATTTCCGTGTTCATCGCCGGCCTCATGGTCGGGCGCACCCCCGAGTACCTGGGCAAGAAGATCGGCCCGATGGAAATGAAGCTGGCCGCGATGTACATCCTCGTCACCCCGACCGTTGTCCTGGCCCTGTCCGGCATCACCGTCCTGTTACCTGATGCC
>NZ_JBFRFD010000497.1:0-2620 GCF_052114645.1 Arthrobacter sp. 2YAF22_2 | reverse complement strand
CAGCAGGGACATCCGGTCCGCGTCCTTGATGTTCGGAACGGTCAGCCCCCTCGGTGTCGCGGCCGCGATGCCAAGGTTCACGTAGTTGAACTGGACGATCTCCTGGTTGGCCTCGTCCCAGCGGGCGTTCAGCGTCGGGTGGTTGCGCAGTGCGATCAGTACCGCCTTGGACACCAGCGTCAGCGGCGTCAGCTTGTAGCCCGCGAACGCCCGGCTGGCCTTGAGCCGGCCCAGCAGTTCCATGGTGGGCGTGACGTCCAGGGTCAGGAATTCCGTGACGTGCGGAGCGGTGAAGGCACTCGACACCATGGCTGCGGCGGTGAACTTCCGGACGCCCTTGATGGGGGTCCGGGTTTCCCGCTCGCCTTGAGCGGGCGCCGGGGCGCCCACCTGGCCGCCGGCCAACTCCTGGGGTGCCACCGGAAGGTCCCCGCCGCCGACAAAGTTCCGCACGTCATCGCGGGTGATGAGCCCGCGTTCCCCCGTGCCGGTGATGGCGGTGAGCTCGACGCCGAGATCCTTGGCCAGTTTGCGCACCGGCGGGGTGGAGCGCGGACGCTCGCCGGCACCGCCGTCGGCGGACACCGCTGCCTGGGGCTCGGCTGCTGGGGCGGCGACGAGAGCGGCAGGTGCCGCGGCCGGGGCCGCCATTGGAGCGGCCGGGGCGGCGGGAGTTGCGGCGGCGGCGAAGCTGCGGGCACGGCGGGCCGGACGGCCGGAGCCTTCCAGTACGGCGCCGTAGCCGACCAGGTTCGGTTCCCGTTTGGCGGGGGCTTCGCCGGAATCGGCGCCGCCGTCGTCGCCCTCAATCTCAAAGGAGACGATGGGCTTGCCCACCTCGACCACGGTGCCCGGCTGCTCATGCAGCGCCGTCACGATGCCGGCAAACGGGGAGGGCAGCTCAACGACGGCCTTGGCTGTTTCCACCTCGGCGATGATCTGGTTGAGCGTGACCGTGTCACCGACGCCGACCTTCCAGGCGACGATTTCTGATTCCGTCAGGCCTTCGCCGAGGTCCGGGAGCCGGAATTCCTTGATCATGGTGGCGGTCATCCTTCCAGCCCACTGAGGGAGTTGGGGCGGCCCAGGGCCCGGTCTACGCCGTCGAGGATCCTGTCCAGGCCCGGCAGGTGGTGCATTTCAAGCTTCGAGTACGGGTAGGGGACGTCGAAACCGGTCACCCGGACGGGGGCCGCCTCGAGGTGGTAGAAGCAGCGTTCGGTAATGCTGGCGGCCACTTCCGCGCCGAGTCCGCCGGACTGGCTGGCCTCGTGCGTGATGACGAGCCGTCCGGTCTTCCGGACCGAGGCCTCCAGGGTTGCGAAGTCCAGCGGAGCCAGCGAGCGCAGGTCTATCACCTCGACGGAGACGCCTTCATCGGCAGCCGCGAGGGCGGCGTCGCGGGCGGTCTTCACGAGCGGGCCGTAAGCAACCAGCGTCACGTCGGTGCCTTCGGTGACAACGCGCGCCTTCTCCATGGACAGGGCGGAAGAGAGGTCGAGCGACTCGTCCACCTCCCCCTTGTCGTGGTAGCGGCGCTTCGGCTCGAAGTAGAGCACCGGGTCGTCCGAGGCGATGGCCTGCTGGATCATGGTGTAGGCGTCCTGCGGGTTGGACACGCTGATCACGCGGAGCCCCGAGGTGTGGGTGAAGTAGGCCTCGGGTGATTCGGAGTGGTGTTCCGGTGAGCCGATGCCGCCGCCGAAGGGGACGCGGATGGTGATGGGCATCTTGACGGCGCCCTGGGTGCGGTAGTGCATCTTGGCCACCTGGCTGACGATCTGGTCGAACGCCGGGTAGATAAAGCCGTCAAACTGGATCTCCACCACCGGACGGTAGCCGCGGTAGGCGAGGCCGACGGCGGTGCCGAGGATGCCGGATTCCGCCAGCGGCGTGTCCACCACGCGGTGCTTCCCGAAGTCCTTCTGCAGGCCGTCGGTGACACGGAAGACGCCGCCGAGGGTGCCGATGTCCTCGCCCATGAGGATCACCTTGGGATCGTTTTCGAGGGACTTGCGCAGGCCCGAATTGATGGCTCGGGCAAAGGTCATCTTTGTCATCAACGTGCACCTTCTTCGGAAGCGGCTGCCGCGGGATCGCCGAAGGAAGCCAGGTAACGGGTGTAGTGGTCCTGCTGGCGGTCCAGCGAGGAGTTGGGTGTGCTGTACACGTGCTTGAAGATGTCCAGCGGCTGCGGCTCGGGCATGTTGATGGTGCCGGAGCGCAGTTCCCGGGCGACGGCGTCGGCCGTGGCGGCGACGGCGGCCTCGAGGTCGTCGGTCAGCAGGCCCTTGCGCTCGAGGAGTGCCTTGAGCCGGGCGATGGGGTCCTTGGCGGCCCAGTCCTCGAGCTCGTTGGCGTCACGGTAGCGGGTGGGGTCATCCGCCGTCGTATGCGGGCCCATCCGGTACGTGACGGCCTCGATGAAGGTGGGTCCGCCGCCGTGGCGGGCCCGGTCGATAGCGATCCGGGTGGCAGCCATGACGGCCAGCACATCGTTGCCGTCCACCCGCATGCTGGGAATGCCGAAGCCGGAGGCGCGGTCCGCGATCTGGATGTGGGACTGCAGCATGACCGGCTCGGAGATGGCCCAGTGGTTGTTCTGGCAGAAGAACACCAC
>NZ_JBFRFD010000496.1:0-2635 GCF_052114645.1 Arthrobacter sp. 2YAF22_2 | reverse complement strand
GGCGCCGCTCTGCACGGTGGCCGGGATCATCACCGCGGCCGCGCCGACGGCCAGCCAAGCGGTGAGGTCCTGGGAGCGGGACAGCTGGCCCTTGGACCGGACTTCCCGCATCCGTTTGTCGGTGGCCTGTTCGGTTTTTTCCTGTGAATCCGACATCAGCCCACCCCCAGCACCGTCTTGGCGGCCTGCCCGGCGAGGGTGGACACGATCCGCGGGAGGGCCAGGAAGAGGAAGCCCGCCAGCGAGAGGGTGAGCATGATCTTCAGYGGGAAACCGAGCGAGAACGCGTTCAGCGCCGGCGCCACGCGGGTCAGCAGGCCCAGGCCGACGTCGGCGAGAAACAGCACCACCAGCAGCGGGCCGGCGATCTGCACGGCGGCGAGGAACATTCCGGTGACGGCGGACGTCATGGCCTGCACGGGCTGGGCGAGGTCAAGCCCGCCGGCCAGCGGCAGGGCCGTGAAACTGCCGGTGAGCCCGGCGATGACCAGCTGGTAGCCGTCCGAGGCGAACAATAGAGCCAGGGCGGCCATCTGCAGCAGCCGGGTGAACTGTGCGCCGTTAACCATCATTTGCGGGTCAAAGGCCTGGGCCATCTGGAAGCCGCTGAAGAGGTCGATCAGGCTGCCGGCGGACTGGACGGCGGCGAAGACCAGCATCACCAGGAAGCCCAGCACCAGGCCSGTGACCAGTTCCAGAGCCACCGCGGTGAAGAATCCTGCCGTGTCCCGGGCGGTGTAGCCGGCGGAGGCCCGCTGCGTGACGGCCAGGCCGAGGCCGACGCCCAGCATCGCCTTGATCCGGGCGGGGAAGGCCTGATGCGCGAACGGCGGGGCCACCACCAGGAACGCCGTCATCCGGACACTGGCCAGGAGCAGGACTTCCAGCCATGTCTGGTCGATCGGGAAGTCCACCTCACATGCCCCCGAGCAACGAGGGGATCTTGGCGAAGAGGTCGTTGGTGAAGGACACCATCTCCGTGATCATCCAGTGCCCGCAGACCAGCAGGGCCACCGCGACGGCGGCGAGCTTAGGCACGAAGGAAAGCGTGGCTTCCTGCAGCTGGGTGATGGACTGCAGCAGGGAGATGGCGAGGCCCACCACCAGGGCCGTCACCAGCACGGGAGCGGCAAGCTTGGCGGCGACGATCATGGCCTGGAGGCAGATGTCCAGGACGGCGTTGGCGTTCATCCGGTGCTCGCGTAACTCTGGATCAGGGAGGTGATGATCAGGCCCCAGCCGTCCACCAGGACGAACAGCAGGATCTTGAACGGCAGCGAGATCATCACCGGMGGRAGCATCATCATGCCCATGGACATSAGCGCMGCGGAGACCACCAGGTCGATGACCAGGAACGGGATGAAGATGACGAAGCCGATGATGAAGGCCGCGCGGAGTTCGGAGATCATGAACGCCGGGATCAGGGTCTGCAGCGGCACGGCTTCGGGCGTGGCCGGGTTGTCCATGCCGGCGGCCCGGGTCATCAGCGCGATGTCCTCTTCGCGGGTGTGGGCCAGCATGAAGTGCTGCAGCGGCCCGGAGGCTGCACTGAGCGCGCCGTTGAAGTCGAGGGTGCCGTTCAGGTAGGGCTGCACGCCGATGGTGTTCATCTCGTTGATGACCGGCCACATGACGAAGATCGACAGGAAAAGGGCCAGCCCGGCCAGCACTTGGTTGGGCGGGATGGAGGGCAGCGAGAGCGCGTTGCGGGTCATCGCCAGCACCACGAAGATCTTGGTGAACGAGGTCATCATCAGCAGCAGCGCCGGCGCCACGGACAGCAGGGTGATCCCGATCAGGGTCAGGACCGCGCTGGAGGGCTTCCCGTCCATGCCATTGATGGCGATGTTGACGCTGCCGGTGTCCGGGCTGGCCGGCGCGCTGGGCGTCGCCGGAGGCGTTGGCGGTACGGGTGCGGCGTGGCCGGCGGAGGCGTTGAGCCAGAGCAGCAGCACGGCCAGGAGGACGGCGGCCAGGCCGAGCGCCAGGACCCGGCCGGTATTGCCTGTGCTGGTTCGGGTGCTGCTGCTCGTTGACGGGACGCGGGCGGAGCGGGCGGTGAGGGGGCGGATCAATTGCGGCGTCCGCTCCTGAGAGCGGCAGCGGCCTGCTTCCAGGTGGAGCCCGCCAGGATGGAGCCGTGCAGCGGCGGGCGGGTCCCGGTACCGGGCATATTGCCGCGACCTGGGAGGGTGCCAGTGTGGGTCTCGCGGTGGAGCGAACGGCGGCGCGACGGCGGCAGCCCGGGCAGGCCCGGAGCGGCCGCCGGGGCGCTGCCGGCGTCGTCGGAGGCTCCGGCGAAAGGTGCTGCGGAGACAGTACCGGCACCGGCACCAGTACCGGCGAGGATCTGGGCGAAGGCAGCGGCGGCACCGCCGCGGCGGGGTTCCGCAGCCAGGTCTTCTACGGGCTCCTCCGGGATGTCACCGGTGTGGAGGACGTTGACGGCGTGGTCGGTGACGCCGAGCAGGAAGCGGTGGCCGCCGGCGTCGACCACCACCACCGAGGCGCGCTGGCCGACGCTTTGGCGGCTGACGACGCTCAGGGCGGCGTCAGCGCGGCGTCGTCCCGTGCCTTTGCCGAGACGGCGTTGCAGCAACCAGATCAGGCCAAGCACCGCGCCTAGGGCTACGGC
>NZ_JBFRFD010000495.1:0-2659 GCF_052114645.1 Arthrobacter sp. 2YAF22_2 | reverse complement strand
GTCCACCGCGACGCCGGGGGCGTACTCCTTCTTGCCGTTGAGCAGCAGGCCGAGGGTGACGGCCGGGTTCAGGTGAGCGCCCGATTTGGCGGCAACGTAGACGCCACAGAAGACGGCGATGCCCCATCCCCAGGTGACCATCAGGAACCCGCCGTTGTTGCCCTTGGTGCCTTTAAGCGCAACGTTGGCCACCACGCCGCAACCCAGCAGGGTCAGCATGCCGGTGCCGAATACTTCGGACAGGAAAACAATTCCAAGAGACATCTTTGACTCCTCTATTTTCTGTTGTCAGCCCTTCGCGAGTTTGAAGGGCCGTTGGAGCGGCAGCGGTTTCACGCTGCCGGTCCAGCCACCGCCGGTCCCCGGAGGGGCCCTGCGGTCTTCGTGCCCGGGCAAACCCGCCCGGGCACGCAAACTGTCAGGCGACCAGGCTGTGGACTTGGACGCCGTGGAAACGTTCCAGCACCTCCTGGGCATGGTCGATCTCGGCGGTCCGAGCCACCGTGTCCCAGCCCAGCGGACCGGACAGGATACCGGCGACTTCGTTTAGCAACTCCCCGGTCACGAGCCCGCGGAACGCGAGCGAGGTGCGGCGGACCAGCACGTCGATCAGGTGTCCGAGCTGCTCGTTTTGTGCCATGAATTCGAGTTCCCGCACGCTTAGTTCGCGGGTGGAGTGCAGCAGCCGGTCGGGCCCGGCGTCGAGGTGGGACATGACGTCCACGGCCCGCGTTCCGTAGCGGGTGAGCAGGCCGGCGGTCCGGGCCGCATCGCGGCCGGGGGCCATGTGCTCCTTGATCCAGCGCTGGACGCCGTCCTCGGTGTCCGGGAAGCCGGCGCCGCCGCCGATGGCGAGTTTCGCCGTCGAGACCTTCCGCTGCAGGCCGAGTTCGGCAAGGACGTTGTTGCTGAGGTGCTCGGCCAGGGCCCGGAAGGTGGTCCACTTGCCGCCCACGAGACTGAGTACGACGCCGCCCGCGACTGCGCGCTGTCCCGAGCCGGCGGCGGGGCCGGCTTCGCCCTTGGCGGGGCCGCGGCGCTCGATCCGGTAGTCGCGGCTGACGAATCCGGGCTGCGTGGCGTCGTGCCGGGGCAGCGGACGGACACCGGAGAAGGTGTAGACGATCTGGTCCCGGTGCACCGCCACGTCCGGGAAGACGTGCCCGATGAGGTCGAAGAAGTAGTCGATTTCGGCGTCGGTGCAGACGGCGTCCTCGGCCATATCGGCGTCGACGTCTGTGGTCCCGACCAGCACGCGGTCCCCCATCGGGTAGATCAGCACAATCCGGCCGTCCGTGTGCTCGAAGAAGATCTCCCGTCCCTGGCAGGCCTCAAGCAGTTCCGGGTGGTCGAGCACGATGTGCGAGCCCTTGGTGCCGCCCATGAAGGCCGAGGCGGCGCCCATCGCCTCGTTGGTAAGGTCCACCCAGGCGCCGGTGGTGTTGACCACGACGTCGGCGCTGAAATCGAAGACCTCGCCGGTCAGTTCGTCGCGGAGCCGGACGGTGCCGGCCTTCGCGCCGTCAGCTGCCGGGCCGCCGCCCATCGAGACGAGCGAGAGGTAGTTGCTGGCGCGGGCACCGTTGCCGCCTGCTTCGCCGGCCTTCTCGCCGTCCTGGAGCACGTCCAGGGTGAGCCGTTCCGGGTTGTGGACGGAGGCGTCGAAGTAGGTCGCGGCGTACTTGATCCCGGGATGCAGCCGCGGCAGTTCTGCCAGGGCCCGCTTGCGCCCACGGAACTGGTGGCGCGGCACGGTGCCGCCGTCGCGGGAGAAGAAGTCATACATGCTCAGGCCCAGCTTGATGAGGAAGGCGCCGCGTTCGGTGGGGGCGCCCTGCTTGTGGGTGAGGAACCGCAGCGGTGCCGAGAGGATGCCGGAGAACGTGCTGAAGATCGGAATGGTGGTCTGCAGCGGCTTCACGTAGTGCGGGGCGATACGAAGGAGCCGGTTGCGTTCAACCACGGATTCTCGGACGAGGCGGAATTCGCCGTTTTCGAGGTACCTGATGCCGCCGTGGATCATGTGCGAGGATGCGCCGCTGGCGCCTTGGCAGAAGTCGCCCCGTTCAACGAGTGCGACGTCCACGCCCTGCAGGGCCAGGTCGCGGAAGGTTCCGACTCCGTTGATGCCGCCGCCGATGATGAGCACCTGGGCGTGCGGCCGGCTCCGCAACCGATGCACGGATGTGCGCGGTGTGCTCGATGCTGGTTGGCCGGATGAATCCTTGTTTCCCAAAACTGCTCCTTGGGGCTTGGTACTGCGCGGCGCGCCACCGGGCACGTCGCCGTTCAAGACTATTGTTTGGACTAATGGAAAATGGAGTCAAGGACTATGCACAAACGTGCAGATCGGAAATGGAATGTCGCCGACCCGCCCATCAGATACCCTCCGCGCCGCCCAGCTGTATTACCTTCAGGACCTGACCATGGACGCCATCGCAAGGGAGCTTCGGACCTCCCGTTCGACCGTCTCCCGGTTGCTCTCCGCGGCCCGGGAAACCGGCCTGGTTCAGATCCAGATCCGCAGCCCCCTTGACACCGGACCGGAACTCGCGAGCATGATCCGTGCCCAGTACAAGGTCGATGTACACGTCGTCCCGGTCGTGGACACGCTCAATGAGGCCGAGACGCTGGACCGCGTGGCGATGCAGGCAGCCTG
>NZ_JBFRFD010000494.1:0-2665 GCF_052114645.1 Arthrobacter sp. 2YAF22_2 | reverse complement strand
CTATCAGCACCCGCACTTGCCCGTCGCCCATCCGCCGTGTCCCCTCCTGAGTGGTGTTGTGGCCCAGCCTTTCACGGGGATGCTGGCTGGTCACGGACCGTATGATTCCAGTCATGACGTCTTCCCGGCAATGGCTGATCCCACTGGGACTGGCCATGGTGGCACTTGTGGCGGCCAGCGCGGCGCTGGGCCCGGTGGGGTTCTCGACGAGCGGGGCCGGCATGTTCAATGCGGCCGCCGCGGCGGCCTTCACGGCCGCAGCTGTGCCGTACCTGCTCAAGGACCGGCTGCCGCAGCCGGCCTACGTCGTCCTGATGGTGGTGATGGCTGCCGCGGTCGTGGGCATGCGTACAGCCGATCCGACTGCTGAGGTCACCGCCCTCTTTCTGATCGCGGCTTTTGCGCCGCTGCGGCCGCCACGGCTCCTGCTGCCGGCGCTGGTGCTGCTTGCCGCCTGCGCCGTCAACGTCGTGCAGCTGAGTACCGGCCAGGGCGTGGTCTCGCTGGTTCTTGCAACGGATGCGGGTGCGGCGTTCTTCTTGCTGGTGGGAGTGCTGTTGCGGCGGGAGAAGGAGCAGCGGGAGCGGATCGCCGTCCTCTTGCGGCAGGTGGAGGCCGGCCGCGAGGCTGAACGCACCGCCGCCGCTGCCGCCGAACGGGCGCGGCTGGCACGCGAGATGCACGACGTGCTGGCCCACACCCTGTCCGGACTGTCGCTGCACCTGGAGGGATCACGGTTGCTGGCTCGCAGCGCAGGGGCGGACGCGCGCCTCCTAGGGTCGCTGGACCGGGCCGGCGCCCTCGCCAAGTCCGGTCTCGCCGAGGCGCGGCGGGCCGTGCTGGCCCTGCGCGAGGATGAGGCCCCGGGCCCCGGCCGGCTGCAATCGCTCCTCGATCAGCACCGCGATGCTGCGTCCGGTCGGCTCAGGTTCAACTCCCGGGGCGAGGCGGTGCCGCTGCCGCAGGAGGCCGCGCTGGCTCTCTATCGGACGGCCCAGGAAGCGCTGTCCAACGTGCGCAAGCACGCCCCGGGAGCCGACGTCGACGTCGACCTCAGCTGGGAGCGGACCGCGGTGCGGCTCACGGTGACGGACAACGGCGCGGCCGGCGGCGCGGCCCCGGGCGGCGGCGTGGGCTTCGGTCTCAACGGAATGGCTGAACGGGCACGACTTGCCGGCGGTACCGTCGAGGCGGGGCCACTGGGCAGCGGATTCCGGGTCCGTCTCACGATCCCCGTCTGACCGCCGGCACGGGGCCCTGACTCGCGTTCTTCGACCCTCCCGGGAAGACGACCCGCGGCACCGGGTTCCCATCTGATCCGCCGGACTGGGTAGACTCGGGACCAAGGTTTACCGACTATTCTGCGAAGAGGTGCTCCACTGATCAGAGTCATCAGCTACAACCTCCGCAAGCACAAGGCCAGCGGCGAACTGGAAGCCCTGGCCCGCGACTACGAGATCGACGGACTCTGCCTCCAGGAGTGCGACACCGAAGATCTGCCCGAAAGCATCGGCGGCCTGCACCTGGCTGAGGCCACCAGAGGCAACCGGCTGGGCTTGGCGATCTACTACCGCAAGGACCGTTTCACCGCCGGCGAGTCCAAGACGTTTGCGCTGAAGAAATCGTTGCACGACCGCGTGCTGGCACCCGCGCACGAGCGGCTCATTGGTACCCGGGTGGTGGACAACGAGACGGATCACGATCTGGTCCTCGCGTCCTTCCACGCGGCACCGCTGACGGCGTCGAACTCACTGCGCCGGAACCAGATCCACGCCGCGCACGCCGAGTTGCTGGGCATGGGCGCGGGTCTGATGACGCTCATGGTGGGCGACTTCAACTATCCGTTCTTCACCAAATACCTCACCGAGCAGATGAAAGACGCCGGCTACGAGCTCTCGCTCAGCGACCGGCGGACCTACACCCGGTACAAGGTCTTCAAGGGCCACTTCGACTTCGCGACGTCCCACGGCCTCATGATCGAAAACGTCGAAACACTGCCGCGCGGCGCCTCGGACCACCTCCCCATCTTGATCTCGGCCGAATACGGCCAGGGCCCGGGGTCTGCGGAGAACTAGGCGTCACCTGGGCCGGGTCACTTCAGTGACCCGGCCCAGTGAAGCGAACCGGTGAACCGGATCAGTGAATGAGGCCGGACACCAGATTGATGGTGGTGGCCAGCACAATGGCACCCAGCAAGTAGGACAGCAGCGCCTGCCGCAGCACGGTGCTGCGGATGGCGTCGGTCTTCAGATCGGTGTCTGAGACCTGGAAGGTCATCCCCACGGTGAAAGCCAGATAGGCAAAATCGAGGTACCGCGGACGTTGGTCCTCGTTGAAGTCGACGCCGCTCGCGTCCCGGTAATAAATCGAGGCGTAGCGCAGGGTGTACAGCGTGTGCACAAGGAACCAGCTCAGCGCAACGCTGCCCAGCGCCATCGCGATGATGGCGGCTTTCGCGCCGCCTGCGGCGTTGGATGCGTCCACGAGGATCAGGGCAACCCCCGCAAAGCTGGCGAGCGTGGCCGTCAGGACCAGGACATCGGAGACACCCCGGCCCGGATCCTCGCGCCGGGCGTGCGCTGCCGTGGCCTCGGACTGCAAATGCCCGATGACCGCCCACACCCAGATTAGGTAGGTCAGCGACGCTGCCGCCCACCCCATGGCC
>NZ_JBFRFD010000493.1:0-2665 GCF_052114645.1 Arthrobacter sp. 2YAF22_2 | reverse complement strand
GCGCGGAGACGTGCACGAGGCCGTCCTGGTGAACGCCGACGTCGACGAACGCACCGAACGCCGCCACGTTGGTGACCGTGCCTTCGAGCACCATGCCGGGTTTGAGGTCGGCAATCTTCTCGATCCCCTCCCGGAACGTCGCCGCCGCAAACGCGGGACGTGGGTCCCGACCGGGCTTCTCCAGCTCGGCAATGATGTCCCGCACGGTGGGCAGGCCGAAGGAGCCGTCCACGAAGTCCTGGGGGTTCAGCGCGGACAGGTTTCCGCCCGCAGGTCCGGCCGACGTCCCCGCACCGGCCAGCGCCGCGCCCGCCGCCGCCTTGATCTTCCGCGCCAGCGGGTAGGCCTCGGGGTGCACGCTGGACGCATCCAGCGGCTCCGCTCCCCCGGTGATCCGCAGGAAGCCGGCGCACTGTTCAAAAGCCTTCGCGCCCAGCCGCGGCACCTTCTTCAGCTCGCTGCGTTTGTTGAAGGGGCCGTTCTCGTTCCGGTACGCCACAATGTTCTCGCTCAGCAGCGGCCCGACGCCGGCCACCCGGCTCAGCAGCGCCGGCGAGGCGGTGTTCACGTCCACTCCCACGGCGTTAACGCAGTCCTCGACGACGGCGTCGAGGCTGCGGTCCAGCTTGGCCGCCGTGACGTCGTGCTGGTACTGCCCGACGCCGATGGACTTTGGTTCGATCTTCACCAGTTCCGCGAGCGGATCCTGCAGCCGGCGGGCGATCGAGACCGCGCCGCGCAGCGACACGTCCATGCCGGGCAGTTCGGCTGCGGCCAGCGCCGACGCCGAATAGACGGACGCGCCGGCCTCCGAGACGACGAGTTTTTGCGGCGTCTGTCCCGCGGCCGCGCTGAGTTCCTTGATCAGCTCGGCCGCGAGCTTGTCCGTCTCGCGGGAGGCGGTGCCGTTGCCGATTGCGACGAGTTCGACGCCGTGCGTCCGGGCCAGGCCCACCAGCGTGCGCAGCGCCTCGTGCCACTTCCGGGCCGGGGCGTGCGGGTACACCGTATCCGTCGCCACAACCTTGCCCGTGCCGTCCACGACGGCGACCTTCACCCCGGTGCGCAGTCCCGGGTCCAGGCCCAGGGTGGCGCGGTTGCCGGCCGGCGCGGCGAGCAGCACGTCGCGGAGGTTGGCGGCGAACACCCGGACGGCCTCGTCCTCGGCCGCGGTGAACATGCGGCTGCGCAGGTCCCCGCTGAGCCGGGCCAGGACACGCGAGCGCCACGCCACCTGGGCGGTCTGCAGCAGCCAGGCATCGGCAGGCCGGCCGCGGTCGGCGACCCCGAGGAACCTGGCCACGGCGGCCTCGTAACGGCCGCGGGCGGCGGCCAGGGCGGCGTCGTCGTCCGGTTCCGCCTCGGCGAGATCCAGCTCCAGCACCCCGTCCTTCTCGCCGCGCAGCAACGCGAGGACCCGGTGCGAGGGCATCCCGGACGGGGCCTGGCTGAAGTCGAAGTAGTCCTTGAACTTCTGGCCCTCGGCGTCCTTGCCCTTCTTCACGCGGGACACCATCCGGCCCTGCGTCCAGAGCCGCTCGCGCAGGGTGGCGGCCAGGTCGGCGTCCTGGCCGACGCGCTCGACCAGGATGGACCGGGCGCCGGCCAGCGCGGCAGCAGTGTCCCCGATGGAATGTTCGGCGTTCAAGTAGCGGGCGGCTTCGCGCTCCGGGTCCAGGTCCGGCCGCTTCAACAAGGCATCCGCGAGCGGCTCCAGGCCGGCTTCCCGGGCGATCTGGGCCTTGGTGCGGCGCTTGGACTTGAACGGGAGGTAGATGTCCTCCAGCCGCGACTTCGTATCGGCGCCGACGACGGCGGCCTGCAGTTCGGGGGTCAGTGCGCCCTGCGCGGCAATCGCCTCCAGGACGGTCCGCCGGCGGTCCTCCAGCTCGCGCAGGTAGCGCAGCCGCTCCTCGAGCCCGCGGAGCTGGGTGTCGTCCAGGGTGCCGGTGGCTTCCTTGCGGTAACGGGCGATGAACGGCACCGTCGACCCGGCATCGAGCAGCTCCACGGCCGCCTTCACCTGCCAGGGTTTCACGCCAAGTTCGGCGGCGATCTGGGTCTCGATCGGGGAGGTCATGGCGGGGTGCTGCGGGAGTTGGCTCACCTGCCCATTTTGCCTTACCTCGCCCCTACCGCTGCCTTACTCCGGTCCGGTGCCCGGCGTCCCCGCGGCGGCGCGGGGTTCCTGCACGTCTTGGACCACCTCGTTGTGGCGGAGGAACCACGGTTTGAACGGCGGGTCGAAGCGGGCGAACCGTGGCGGGCCCACGGCAGTCAGCCCGGCCAGGGTCAGCGCCGCCTGCAGCCCGTCGTTGCGCCGCCCGAAGACTGCCGCCGTTCCGCTGCCGGAGAAGCGGAGGACGGCGGCCAGGGACCCGGGGACGGCCCTGATCTTGACGTCGGGGTTGGCCGGGGTTGGTGCCGTCTCCGGGGTCAGTCCCGCGGGGAGCACAAAGGCGACCACGAAGTCTGCGGGACCGGCGCCGCCAGGCAGCGGGCCGCTTTGCAGCACCGGAGCGGTCATCGCGAGCTTCTGTGCCGAGCCCGCGCCCTGGTTCCCGCTGTCCCGGCTTCCCGTTGCTTGGAGGACCGGGGCGGTCATCGCCAGCTTTTGTCCGCCGGTGTTGCTGCCGCTGATGTAGTTGAACAGGTGCCGGAAGGC
>NZ_JBFRFD010000492.1:0-2669 GCF_052114645.1 Arthrobacter sp. 2YAF22_2 | reverse complement strand
GTCAGGGACCAGGAAGGTGCCGGAGAATTCTTCGGCGTGGGAGAGCCATACGGATCTGGGAGTCGTGCCGGGAACCAGATGGTGGAGCGCCAGCCGTGCCGCTCCCGCTTTGCCAGCCAAGGCGATCGCATCCCGGGCCGAGGTGTGTGAGCGGCGGTGGTGGTCCATAGAGGCCTGGGCTTCTTCTGTTGCCACATTGCCGTAGGCGCGGGAAACCCAGTCGAAGTCGATCGCCTCGTGGAGCAGCAGATCCGTGCCGTGGGCGAGCCGGACCAGGTTCTCACAGGGTGCGGTATCCCCGGAA
Organism: Arthrobacter sp. 2YAF22_2; assembly: GCF_052114645.1. NCBI lineage: Bacteria > Bacillati > Actinomycetota > Actinomycetes > Micrococcales > Micrococcaceae > Arthrobacter > Arthrobacter sp. 2YAF22_2. The sequence goes on along the minus strand of NZ_JBFRFD010000492.1, from coordinate 2,365 downwards.
ATAGTCACCGATCCTTCCGCGGTATCGAAGCGGAAGGCGAAGGCGGGGGCAACCGGGGGATGTTCCACCAACGTGGCCGTCACCGTCACCAGTTCATCCCGGTAGATTTCAAAGGGAACCATGTCTGCTGGCGTCGGGCTTGCATTCGGGTCATAACCGGTGCCGGCCGGAAGCTCGATGTCCGAAGCGGTGAAGCGGTCCAGCGGGGAGGGGCGCAGCGCGTCGATGACCCTGTCGTTCAGGTCGGCACCATAGGCCCGCATGAGGTGCTCAAACATCACCTTCGTGCCCGGCGTCGGCTGCTCCGGGAAGAGCGGCTTCGGCGGAACCACAGCGCGGGGCGATGCCGGCGGCAGGGCACCGCGGTCTCCGGGTCCAATAATTCTGATGGGTTCCTGGTCCGGGCGGAGGGTGAAGAGCCCGAAGATGGCCAGGCTGGCCAGATCGATGCAGTGGTCCGAGTGCAGATGGGTGAGGAAGATCCCGCGAAGATTGCCGACGGAGAAGCCGGCCTTCATCAGCTGGTTCCCGACGCCGCTTCCGGCATCCACCAGATACACGGCGTCCCCGACAACGACGGCGGTAGAAATGCCCGCACGCTTGCCCGCGTTGGCGCCAGTCCACCAGCGGGGGCCGCCGGCCGTTCCGAGGGTAACTACACGGGGGTTCAGGGTGGCTCTCACTGTGACCTTTCGCATTCGCCGCCGTCAACGAGACGGGGGTCTCAGGAAGCCACTCTGCCCGTATCGAAAAGATCTGTAAAACTGGTTAAAGCAGCCATGTTCACCGGTTTTGCCTATGACTGACCGGATTCGTCCGGTGCCTCGGGGCGGCATACCATGGGCAAAACCACACTGTCAGGAGTGAAATGACCGAACTGGATCAACGTCGCGGGTGGCTGGCGCGCCGGGTGCTGCCAGGGGGCGAGGAGCCGGACCCGCGGTTTACGCTCGCTAACGAGCGCACCTTCCTTGCCTGGGTACGGACGTCCCTGGCTTTCCTGGCTGGCGGGCTGGCGCTGGAAGCCTTCGCGATCGCAGCTTTCCCTGAGCCGTTGCGCAAAGTGCTGGCCGTACTCCTGGTGGCCATCGGAATGTTGATCAGTGCCGGCGCCGCGGTGCGCTGGGTTTCGATCGAGTCGAGCATGCGGCACGGAAAGCCCCTGCCCCTGCCCGTCATCGTCCCGCTCCTAGGCCTGGGCGGGGCCGCCACCGCAGCGGTGGTGATCGTGCTGATCACGGTCAACTGATGCCGGGACCGGCTGCCCCCATGCACCAGGATCCCGGGCTGCAGCCCGAACGCACCGTGCTCTCCTGGGGCCGGACCGCGCTGGCCCTCTTTGCCGCGGCGCTGGTTTTCCTCCGTTGGCTGCCGCATTACGGTCTCTGGATCCTCGTTCTGGTCGGCGTGGCAGGAAGCATCGCGGCCGGCATTTACACCACCCAGCGCGGCCGCTATTCCGCGCGTGTGCGGGGCATTGCGGCGGAAGGGTTCCATTCGGACGTGGCTGCCGTTTTCTGGACCAGCGGTTCTGTCCTGCTGCTGGGGACCCTGGGCATGGTCATCCTGCTCACGGGGTAACGCCCCGCAGCGGCTCGGGCGTCCTGAAGGGCCGCGCCGCAGTCCGGCCACCCAGGTCCGCCGGGCGTACGCGGCAGCCGGTGAAAACGAGTAAAAGACAAGTAGCCGGGCCGGCGTCAGGCCGCAAAGTCCGGTAAGCGACCACCCGTGACCTTTCCCGACTCCGCTTCTAGCATGGGAGTGGGCCTCTGTGTTCATAGTCCGCCGCGGGGCCGCCACCCTGGAGGAATGATGCGCTGGTTAAGTCGTGCTGTTCACAATTCAGACCAAGCCACGGCTCAGCCGAGGCATCCAGGCGGCGGAGGACCACACAAGAGCAAGTGGGGTTCCGCGGCCAGCGTCCTGCTGCTCGCGATGGCATCCCTGTCGGGCATTGCGTTGCCCGCCCATGCTGCGCCGGCAACCATTGTGAGTCTCACCTTTGATGACGGCAATGCCAACCAGCTCGCCGCCGCACAGATCCTCAAAGCCCATGGACTGGCGGGAACGTTCTTCATCACGACCAGCTGGATCGGCACGGCCGGGTACCTCACGCAGGCGAATCTGCAGACGCTGGCCAGCGATGGAAATGAGATCGGCGGCCACACCGTCACCCACCCGGACCTGACCACCCTGACTCCCTCGGCCGCCGCCGCTGAGGTCTGCAACGGCAAAACCACCCTTGAAAACTGGGGCTTTACGGTCCGCAATTTTGCGTACCCCTTCGCGGCGGAGAACGCCGCCGTGCAGACTGCTGTCCGCAACTGCGGCTACGCCAGCGCCCGCGGCCTGGGTGACATTACCT
>NZ_JBFRFD010000491.1:0-2671 GCF_052114645.1 Arthrobacter sp. 2YAF22_2 | reverse complement strand
GTGGCAGCTCGTGCCTGATCTGGCCCCCGGCGGCCTGCCTTGGCACGGCCACGGCGCCATCGTGGTCCCGGTCCGCGGGCAGACGCCCGATGCCGCGGCGGCGGTCCTGAAGCTCGCTTTTCCGCACGAGGAAGCATTGGCTGAACGCCAGGCCCTTGAGCTGTGGGGCGGCCGGGGCGCCGTCCAGGTCCATGAGGCGGACCCCGAGGCGGGTGCCCTGCTGCTCGAACGGCTCGACGGCGGCCGCTCGTTGCAGGACGTGCCGCTGGACGCCGCCGCTGCCATTTGGGGCGGCCTGGTCAGCCAGCTGAGCCTTCCGCCGGACGGCCGGCCGCAGTGGCCGGCCTTCGGCCACATAGCTGCCCGCGCCGAGCAGTGGAGCGACGAGCTCCCGGAGCGCTGGGAGCGGCTCGGCCGGCCGTTCCCGCGCTGGCTGTTGGAAGCAGCTCTGGAGGTCTGCCAGACCCGCGGCGCTGTCGGCCGGCGGTCCGGCACGGACGTACTGGTGCACACCGATCTGCACTTCCAGAACGTCCTCGCACGGCCCGCCGCCCCGGAGCGACCCGGCCCCGGAGGCTTGCCCGGTGCCGGATTCACGGCCGAAGAATTTAAGGCGATCGACCCGCAGCCCCTGGTCGGCGAAGCGGAGTTCGCGGTCGCCCCGCTGCTGTGGAACCGGCTGGCCGAGCTGCCCCGCACCGGTCCCGGCGACGCCCTGCTGGCCCGCTGCCGGGACTTCAGCGCCGCAGCCGGCTTCGACGGCGAGACTGCCCGGCAGTGGGCTGTGGTCCGGGAGGTGGAGAACGCCTTGTGGTACGCGGAACGCAACCACCGCGGCGACCTGGCCCGCTCCCTGTGGGTGGCCAGCACCCTCGCCGGAAATACGCTCGCCGGCCTGCCGGCCCCGCAGGACCTACCGGCGCCCGGGGAAGCCGCCGAACGGTCGGGCTAGCCGCGTTTGTCTTCCCGGACGGCCGCCACGGCATCGCGCACGGCCTCGACCGCAACTGCCACGTCGGCGTCGTCCGTGCTCCAGTTGCTCACCGAAATCCGCAGGATGTCCCGGTCCTGCCAGCGTGAACCGGACATCCAGACCCGACCGTCGGCCATGATCCGGGCCGTCACTGCCCGGGTGGTCTCGTCGTCGCCGAAGGCCAGCGAAACCTGGGTGTAGTCGACGTCGTTGAGCACTTCAACGCCCTCCAGCGCGGAAAGCTGCTGCGCCAGTTGCCCGGCATGCAGCACCAGCCCGCGGACCTGGCCGACAACGCCGTCCCGGCCCAGCGATTTCAGCGCAGCCCACACCGGCACCCCACGGGCACGGCGGGACAGCTCCGGAACCGTCTCGAAGGGGTCGGGGGCGCCGTCCGTGTCCTGGATCAGGTAGCTGGTGTGCACGCCCATGGCCGATCGCAGCGCCTGCGCGTCCCGGACCACCGCTATCCCGCAGTCGTAAGGGACGTTGAGGGTCTTGTGCGCGTCGGTGCCCCAGGAATCGGCGCCGCCCATCCCGGCGGTCAGGTCGGCGAGTTCCGGCACGGCGGCGGCCCAGAGACCGAACGCACCGTCCACATGGACCCAGGCACCGTGGGCCTTGGCGACGGCGATGGCCTCTTTGAAGGGATCAAAGGCTCCAGAATGCAGGTTCCCGGCCTGCAGGCAGACCAGCAGCGGGGTGCGGGCAGATCCGGCACCGCCGGGGGCGGTGGGGGCGTCTGCCAGCGCGCGGTCCAAGGCACAGTCCAGTTCCGCCGCGTCGATGCGGCCCTGCCGGTCCGCGGGGACGACCGTTGGCCTGCCGAGCCCCAGGTAGCGCAGGCCAAGGTCGATCGTGTCGTGCCGTTCCTGGCCCACGAAGCAGCGGATCCGCGGCGCGCCGGAGAGGCCGTCGGCGTCGAGGTCCCAGCCGGCGTCGGCCATCAGGCGCCACCGTGCCGCGGCCAGGCCGGTGAAATTGGCCATCGTGGCACCGGTGGCGAAGCCGACGTCGCATTCGGCGGGAAGTCCGAGCAGCTCGATCAGCCACTTGCCGGCGGCCTCCTCGATGGCTGCCGCGGCAGGGGTGGCGAAGCGCAGCCCCGCGTTCTGGTCCCAGGCGCTGACCAGCCAGTCCGCGGCCAGCGCGGCCGGCACGGTGCCGCCGATCACCCAGCCGAAAAACCGTCCGGACGGCATCGCCATCAGCCCGGGTTCGGCCTTAGTGGCCAGGTAGTCCACGACTTCCGCCGCCGGGGTGCCTTCCCGGGGCAGCGGACCGCCGAAGTCGGCCGCAAGGTCGGCCGCGGCCACGCGCGGGCCCACGGGCCGGGTTTCCTGGCTCTCCAGCCAGCGGCGGGCATGCCGGAAAGCGGCCGCCAGGGCATCGCCGTAGCGCTCAACAGGAGCTGACATAGCTGCATGCTACGCCCGCGGCCGTGTGCACGGCAGTGCCGCCGGGCACGGCTGTCAGGGCAGCCGTGAGGACGGCTGTCAGGACGGGGGCTGGCAGGACTGCCGGCGCTAGCGGAAAACGTCGTTCCAGACGTCGGATCCGAGCTTGATGATCAGCGCCCCCACCACCACGAGGAACACGACCCGGATGAACTTGCTGCCCCGGCTGACGGCGGTCCGGGCGCCAAGGTAGCCGCCGGCCATGTTGGCCGCGCCCAAGACCAGGCCGAGGCCCCAAAGC
>NZ_JBFRFD010000490.1:0-2675 GCF_052114645.1 Arthrobacter sp. 2YAF22_2 | reverse complement strand
TCCCAGAGCCCTACTCCCAGCGCCACGAGCAGCTCGGCTACGCCCACGCAGTCCACCCCGGCGGCCATCAACCTGATTCCGGACGCCTACAAGGGCCGGCCGTTCAATGACGTCCGGACCGAACTGATCGGCATGGGACTCCAGGTCAAGGGCGCCCCGGTCTTCGACCCCGCGGCGCCGAACACTGTGCTGGATATCAACCCGTCCGGTCCAGTCCAGCGCGGCGACGTCATCACTGTCAGCTACTCCAAGGGACCGGACATGCGCACCGTCCCGACCTTGGAGCAGGGTGCCACCGAAGCCGCCGTCCAGCAGGCCATCCAGGGCGCCGGCCTGCGCTGGCAGAAGGGTGACCCGGTCGCAGGCAGGAAGAACCAGCTGGATGGCACCTTTGTGAGCTCCGAGCCCACCTCCGGCCAGCAGGTGCCGGCAGGCTCCGTGGTGATCTACCACCTTGCCGCCGCGCCGGCGCCGACCTCCTCCAGCCCCGCCACCCCAAGCTCCAGCCCCGGTCAGTAGTCAAACATGTCTACTTCACCCCGCACTCCTTCGCACCGGGAGGACAACAGCCCGGTGGGTAACCAGCGTGTCCTCAGCGGGCGTTATGAGCTGGGTGAGCTGATCGGCCGCGGCGGGATGGCGGATGTCTTCCGCGGGCTGGACACCAGGCTGGGCCGGACGGTGGCCATCAAGCTGCTCCGCCCGGACCTGGCGCGGGACCCGCAATTCCAGGCCCGGTTCAAGCGTGAAGCCCAGGCCGTGGCGGCACTTAACCATCCATCGATCGTCGCCGTCTACGACACCGGAGACCATGCCGTCCCAGGCGGCCACGACGACAGCGTCCGTGTGCCGTACATCGTGATGGAGTTCGTCTCGGGCAAGACCATCCGGGATCTGATCAGGGCCAAGGAAGTCACGATCGACCGGGCCATCGACTTCACCCTCGGCGTGCTCTCCGCGCTCGATTACAGCCACCGGGCAGGCATCGTGCACCGCGACATCAAACCGGCCAACGTGATGTATTGCCCGGACGCTAACGGCGTGAAGGTGATGGACTTCGGGATTGCCCGTGCCATGGCGGATTCGTCGGCAACCATGACTCAGACCCAGGCCGTGGTGGGAACGGCCCAGTACCTGTCCCCCGAGCAGGCCCGCGGCGAAACGGTCGACGCACGAAGCGACCTGTACTCGGCCGGGTGCCTGCTTTACGAGATGCTGACCGGCCGGCCGCCGTTTATCGGCGACAGCCCGGTTTCGGTCGCCTACCAGCACGTGCGTGAAATTCCCGAGCCGGCCAGCAGCCTCAACCCCGAAGTTTCAGCGGCGCTGGACAGCGTGCTCGCCAAGGCGCTGCAGAAGAACCGGGCCGACCGTTTCCAAGACGCGGCGGCCTTCCGCCGTGCGCTCAGGGCCGCGCGCAGCGGCGTCGCCGTCGCAGTGCTGCCGGCCAGCGAAGCGCCCACCGACCCGAACAACACCGTGGCCCCGGAGCAGGTGCCGCCCACGGCCGCTTTCTCCCTGACCGGCGCCAAATTCCTGGACGACGCCCCGGCCGCACGGGTCGCCCCGGAGCCCCCCGTCGAGACCGAGGCGCTCAGCGCAGCGTTACTCGGCCACGAGCACGCGGATACCGGCAGCCTGCCGCTGAGTTTGCCGGCCGACCACGAACCGACCGGCCGGCAGAAATCCCGCCGCCGGACGTGGATTGCAACGCTGGTGATTTTCACGCTGCTGGTCCTGGCCGGCGGCGGACTGTGGCTCTACAACATGGTCAACCAGCAGCCTCCGCCGGTGGCCAAGGTGGATGTCCCTGCGGTGGCGTCACTGACCGAATCCGAGGCCTTGCAAAAGCTCTACAATGCCGGCCTCAAGCCCCAGTTGAAGCGCATCCAACATGAGACGGTACCCAAGGGAAGCGCCGTGGGCACGGTTCCGACGGCCGGAAGCGCCTTGGAACGCAACGCGGACATTACCCTGAACATCTCCGACGGTCCCAGCGTCATCACGATCCCCGCCGATCTGCCCGGCCGGACCGAGGCGGACGCCAGGGATGTGCTCCGCCGGACAGGCCTGACCACCGTTCCAAAGACCACCCTGAACAACAGCCCCAAGGTTCCGGCCGGCATCGTCATCACCACCAACCCGGCGCCGGGCCAGAACGTGGCTGTGGGCAGCTCGGTGGAAATAGTTATCTCCACGGGCAAGGTGGCTGTGCCGCAACTCGTCGGCCTGCCGCAGGCGGAGGCTGAGGCGGCCCTGAAGAATGTAGGGCTAAACCTCAGCGTCACGGAAGTCGAAAACACCCAGGTGGACCCCGGCAAGGTGACGGGCCAGAGCGACCCTGCGGATGCCACCGTCGAACAGGGCAAGACGATCACCGTCACGGTGGCCAAAGCCCCGCCGCCACCACCCCCGCCGTCGCCGTCCCCCTCTCCGTCACCGTCGCCCTCGCCGACGACAACCAAGTCCCGCGGCTAGCAGCGGTCCGGCAAGCCGCCGCGCGGCTTCACTGCACCCCGCCGCGCGGCTTCACCGGCGTTGCCGGGTCAGTGCTGGATGAGGGGGCTCAGTGCGGCGGCCCGCGCCGCGGCGCCTGCCATGCCCAGGGACTCGAGCCAGTTGCCCAGCATCAGATAGCCGCCCTCGGTCAGCACCGATTCGGGGTGGAACTGAAC
>NZ_JBFRFD010000489.1:0-2680 GCF_052114645.1 Arthrobacter sp. 2YAF22_2 | reverse complement strand
AGGTGACCCGCCGCCGTCGTTCGTGTTCCCCATCGATTGCTCCGAAACGGCCCTTTTCAGGGTCCTAAAGGGCGTCTGCGGAGCAACCGATCAGGGGTTACTCGAGGCCGCGGCGCGTCAGCAGCGGCTCGAGCCTGGCCTCACGGCCGCGGAAGGCGCGGAAGGATTCCAGCGGGTCGCGGCTGTTGCCCCGGGCGAGCAGTTCGGCCCGGAAGAAGTCGCCGTTCGCACGGGTGAGGCCGCCGTTCTCCTTGAACCATTCGACGGTTTCGGCGTCGAGCACCTCGCTCCAGATGTAGGAGTAGTAGCCCGCGGCGTACCAGCCGCCCGCAAAGATGTGCTGGAAGTAGCCGGTGCGGTAGCGCGGCGGGATCAAGCTGTGGGCCACCCCGGCGGCGGCCAGGGCCTTGGCCTCGAACGCGAGCGCGTCGTCGGGGATGTCGGTACCGTCGAGGACGTGCCACGCGAGATCCAGCAGCGCCGCGCCAAGGTATTCGGTGGTGCCGAAGCCCTCGCCCCAGAGCGCGGCCTCGTTGAGCTTGTCCACCGTTTCCTGGGGCAGCGGTTCGCCGGTGGCGTGGTGCCTCGCGTAATTGGCGAGGACCTCCGGCCACATGATCCACATTTCGTTGACTTGCGACGGGTACTCGACGAAGTCGCGCGGCACGGAGGTGCCGGCGAACCGCGGGTACGTGACCGAGGAGAAGAGCCCGTGCAGGGCGTGGCCGAATTCGTGGAAGGTGGTCCGCAGCTCGTCCAAGGTCAGCAGTGTGGGCTCGCCGGCGGGCGGCTTGGAAATGTTGAGGTTGTTGATCACCACTGGCCGAGTGTTCAGCAGGCTGGACTGGTCAACGAGCGAGTTCATCCAGGCCCCGCCCCGCTTCGAGTCGCGGGTGTAGTAATCGCCCAGGAAGAGTCCCAGCTCGGTTCCGTCGGAGTTCTTCACCTCCCAGACCCGGACGTCCGGGTGGTAGCCGGCAAGGTCGGTCCGCTCATGGAAGGTGATCCCGTAGAGCGCGTTGGCGGCGAAGAAGACACCGTCCTGCAGCACCCGGTCCAGTTCGAAGTACGGACGGAGGGCCTGCTCGTCCACGGAGTACCGTTCACGCTTGACCCGGGCCGAATAGTAGGCCCAGTCCCAGGCCTCCAGCGGGTGGCCCGCGACCTCGGCCAGGGCCTCCGCTTCGGCGTCGGCATTCCGGACGGCGGCCGGAGCGAGGCGGTTCAACATGGCCTGCACKGCCTGGAAATCCGGGGCAGTTTGCTGGTCCACGCTGAGTTCGGCAAAGTTGGCGAAGCCGAGCAAGCCGGCCTTCTCGGCACGCAACCGCACCATGTCCTTGACCAGGTCCAGCACGTCGAGGCTGCCGCCGCCACTTCCGCGGCCGATCGACGCTTCGTAGAGCCGGCGCCGCACCTCGCGGTTCTCCAGCGCGGCCAGGGCGGGCTGATTGCTGGGCTGGATCAGGGTGAGCAGGAACTTGCCCTCGTGCCCGGCTGTTCGCGCGGCTTCGGCGGCACTGGCGATATCGTCCGCGGGCAGGCCGGCGAGTTCAGTCGCTTCGTCCAGCAGCAGGGAAGCGGACTTCATGCCCTCCTTGACGCGCTGGCCGAATTCCGTGCCGAGGGTCGACAGTTCGGCGTTAATGGCCTTGAGGCGCTCCTGGGCGACCTCGTCCAGCTGGATGCCGGACTGGCGGAACTCCTTGAGGTATTCCTCCACCAGCCGGCCGGATTCGGCGTCGAGCCGGTGCGTGTCTATAGCGGCAAAGCGCTCGAACAGCCCCCGGTTCAGGTACACGGCGTCCTGATGCGCGGAGAAGGCGGGGGAGAGCCGGGTCTCCAGTTCGCGGATCGGCTCCGAGGCGTCCGCGGACACCAGCGTGAAGAACGACGCCGACGCCCGCTGCAGCAGCTGACCGGACCGCTCCATCGCCAGCGCCGTATTCTCGAAGGTCGCCGGCTCCGGTGCCGCCACGATGGCTTGGATTTCGGCCAGGTGCTCGGCCAGGCCGGCCTCCACGGCTTCGGCGTAATGCTGGACCTCGATATCCGCGAAGGGCGGCAGTCCGTACGGCAGGGTGCTGGGGCTCAAGAGGGGATTGATCATGAAATAACTCTTTCATGTTAGGCCGGGGTTCTCAATGATCGGCTAAGCGTGTTGTGCTTCGCGCCACCGTACGATGACCGCATGCGAATCCTCAGCTCCACCCCGCCGGGCCGGCTTCTCGCGGGCGCGGCCGCGGTGATCCTGGCGGTCTCCCTGGCATCCTGCGGCCTTGTCGCCCGCCCGGACGCCGGCGCTCCCGGGTCCACTCCGGCTGCAGACGGCCCCGGGTCGTCAGCGGCCGGCGAACCGGGCACCTCCCCGGATCCAGGCCCCGCCGCCACCCCAACGCCCACACCGACGCCCACGCCGGGGAAGGGTCCTGCCTGCGCGGCGGTACGCTGCACCTCCGTGTTGGTGACCGGGGACATGCTGGTCCACGCCCAGCTGTGGGAACAGGCCCGGGTGGACGCCCTGGCCACCGGCGCCAAGGGTCTGGACTTCGGACCGCTCCTGGCGGGCCAGCGCCGGTACATCGAAAAGAGCGACCTCGCGATCTGCCACCAGGAAACGCCCGTGGCCGGCCCCACCGGACCGTTTTCCGCCTACCCGTCCTTCAACGTCCCGCCGCAG
>NZ_JBFRFD010000488.1:0-2692 GCF_052114645.1 Arthrobacter sp. 2YAF22_2 | reverse complement strand
CCGCCGTTCACTGYGAACGGCGGGCATGCCCCTTTTTCGACGCTACGCGGGACGCGTCGCGGCTTGCGGCGCCGCCCGGGGCGCGGGAGCGGCGGCCCCCGCTTAACACCCGGAGGATTTCCACCCCAGCCCCTAGACTGGGTCCATGACCGAGCAGAACCAGGATTTCCCCGACGCCGATGCCTACGACCCCGCCGCCAGTTCGCTGGCCGGCCACGTGGATCCGGCGGTGATGGCGGAACTGCTCTCCATCCGCTCGAGCATTGACAACATCGACGCGACCCTGGTGTTCCTGCTGGCCGAGCGGTTCAAGGCCACACAAAAAGTCGGCTTCCTCAAGGCCGCGCACAAGCTTCCGGCCGGAGACCCGGGCCGTGAGGCGGCGCAGATCGCCCGGCTGCGGCACCTCGCCGCCGAGGCCCACCTGGACCCGGCATTTGCCGAGAAATTCCTGAACTTCATCATCGGCGAGGTGATCCGCCACCACGAGGCCATCGCCGAAGACCACCAGGCGGCCGCCGACCTGGCAACGGATGCCGCCGGCCTGGCCAGGCAGGATGCGGACCCCGCCGTCTCCGCCGAGGCTTAGCCGTGCCGTTGCAGGATTCGCCCGGCCAGGTCACGGCCACCGCCCTCGGTCCGTGGCCCGGGGAGGACCCGGTCGAGGCCGCCCGGATCATCCGCGGCGAGTTGGGCAGCCCGCATCTTCCCTTCCTCGCCGAGCTCCCGGGCCGCGGCGTCGGGTCGGACGCGCTGGGCCGCACCGCCTCCCTGCTGGAGGGGCTCGCCGTCGACGTCCAGCCGCACGGCTGGCGGCTTGTCGACCGCCCCGGCAAGGATCTGATGCGCGCCCGCTCGGCGCTGTCCACCGACATCAACGTCCTCGCCGACGTGATCGGCGCGGAGGAAACCCCTGCCATCGAACTCAAGATCCAGCTGTGCGGCCCGCTCAGCCTTGCAGCCGGACTGCACCTGCACAACGGGGAACGTGCCCTCATCGACCACGGCGCGCGGCGGGACCTCGCGGCCTCRCTCGCGGCCGGCGTGGACGCCCATCTGCGCCGGGTGGCGGCCGCGGCGCCCGGAGCCAGCCTCGTGGTGCAACTCGACGAGCCGGACATCGCAGCCGTCATGGCCGGCACCATCTCAACCTCCAGCGGCTACCGCACGCTGCGCGCCGTCGCGGGTTCCGAGGTCGCCGAATCATGGCGGGTCGTCATCGACGCCCTCCGCGCCGCGGGTGCGGCCGAAATCGTGGTCTCGGTGCCCGAAGTCGAGGCGCCCTTTGACCGGATCCTCGCCGCCGGTGCGGACGGGATCGCGGTGCCCTTGCGTGCCCTGACCTCCCGCCAATGGGAGCAGCTCGCCGGTGCCGTGGAGGCCGGCAAGCGGCTCTGGGCCGGTGCGCTGCCGGTGGACAACCCGGTTGCGGCGTTGCCGCGCGTACCGCAGGCGGTCGAAACACTCTGGCGGCCGTGGCGCCAGCTCGGGCTTCCGGCCGGATCGCTGGCCTCGGTGCGGGTCACGCCGTCCGGCGGCCTTGCCGACTACACGCCGTCGTCCGCGACGGCGGTGCTGACCCGCCTGACGCAGCTGGCCGACGGGCTGAACCAGCTCGCCCTCGGCTAGCGCCTACACCCGACGTTCCCAGCGGTCGGGCCGGGCCCGGCGGGGAAGGTGCCCCGGCGCAAGGATGCCGTCCGGGTAGGGCTCCAGCCGGTAATCGAAGCTGCCCGCGTAGACCAGCACCAGACCGAGCTGCGGCTGGATGACCTTAACCTGGATCCGGTGCCGGCCCGGGGCGCCGTCGGCCGTCTCCCACCATTGCTCGGCGTAGGCTTTGGCATCGAGCGCGGCCGGCAGCGCGAGCCGGAGCGGGCCCAGGAACAGCCGGGAGGCCTCGGAGACGCCGCGGAGGCGCCCTTCGGGCGTGACGCTGAGGTTGAGGTCGGTGACGAGACGGCGGTAGCGGCCGACGTAATCCACCAGCCGAGGGGTGCCGGCGGACGAGTCCAGACTGGTGGTGTCCTGGAAGATCCGGGTGGCCTGCGGGAAGAAGATTTCGCGCCGGGCGGTCAGGCTCGAGCGCCCGAACGGGTCCAGATGGGCGTGGTTTTCGATCCGGAACCGGACGCCCTCGCCGTATTCCGGGAAGAACGCCTCTTCGCCGGTGGCGAGCCGCAGCGGCGGCCGCAGCCACCGCTGCCGGCAGCCGACGACGTCGAAGACACCCTCGCCCACGCCGTAGTGCCCGGAACCCGGCGCAAGCGAGAAATACTCCTGAAGTTCAGGCTGCAGGCGGGAAAACCTGGGCCCGAGGCCCAGCCGATAGATGGGTTCATAGCCGGTCATGCATCCTCCTGGGGGTCGTAGCCGTCCGGCGGCCTTCCCCTGAATCTACGCGTTCCCGGACGGCAGCCGCAGCGGATCCGTGGCCACCGCCTCTGCGCCGTTCCAAGCACAGCCGCGCCATGCCGGGAACGGCCCGAATACGACAAAGCCATTTCAATAGGGGAATATATACCTATGAAGGCACGGATTTTGGTAGTGGACGATGACGAGGCGCTGGCCGAGATGATCGGYATTGTGTTGCGCAACGACGGATTCGACCCCGTCTTCTGCGCGGACGGCGGGCAGGCCTTTGAGGTTTTCCGGTCCTCCAAACCGGACCTGGTGCTGCTGGATCTGATGC
>NZ_JBFRFD010000487.1:0-2707 GCF_052114645.1 Arthrobacter sp. 2YAF22_2 | reverse complement strand
TGCCCGCCGTTCGCAGTGAACGGCGGGCATGCCCTGAAACGCCGCGGCAGGTGCCGCAGCCGGTTCCTGCTGCCTAACCTCTCAGCACCGCCCGGAACTCCCGGCGGCGGCGGGCCTGCTCGTCGGGGTCGGGCACGGGCAGGGACGCGATTAGCTTCTTCGTGTACTCGTGCTGCGGATTGCCCATGACCTGGTTCCCGAGCCCTTGCTCCACCATCTTGCCTTTGTACAGGACGCCGACCCAGTGGGAGAGCATGTCAACGACTGCAAGGTCGTGGCTGATGAACAGGGCCGCGAATCCGAACTCCCGCTGGATCTCCTTGAAGAGTTCCAGCACCACGGCCTGCACCGAAACATCCAGGGCCGAGGTCGGCTCATCGGCGATGAGCAGCTTCGGGTTCAAGATGAGCGCCCGCGCCAGGGAGGCGCGCTGTCGCTGGCCGCCGGAGAGCTCGTGTGGGAACCTGTCAGCGTACGACGCCGGAAGCTGCACCGATTCGAGCAGTTCACCGACGCGCTTGCGCGCCTCAGCCGGGCTCGGGTTCGAGTGGATGATCAGCGGTTCCGCCACGCAGTCGCCGATGGTCAGTTGCGGGTTGAAGGATGCTGCCGGGTCCTGGAACACGAAACCGATCTCCTTCCGGAGCGGCTTGAACGTGCGCTCCTTGAAGTTCAGCATCTCGTAACCAAGGACCTTGAGGCTGCCGCCCGTGGTCCGGTTCAGTCCGGCGATGGCGCGGCCGATCGTGGTCTTGCCGGAGCCCGACTCCCCCACCAGACCGAAGACTTCCCCTTCGGAGACGGTGAAGCTGACGCCGTCCACGGCCTTGAAAGCCGGAGTGCCCAGCCTTCCCGGATACTCGATGGTCAGGTTCTTAGCCTCGACGAGGACCTTTCCGCCCTGGTGGGCGCGCTGTGTCATCCCTTCGGAGGCGGAGTTGCGGCCAAGGTGCGGCACCGCGGCGAGCAGCTTCTTTGTGTAGTCCTCCTTCGGCTGTGCGAACAGGACCCGGGCAGGGGCTTCTTCCACCACATCGCCCTGATACATGACGACCACGCGGTCGGCGAGGTCGGCCACCACCCCCATGTTGTGCGTGATGAGCACAATGGACGTTCCGTACTTGTCACGCAGGTCCCGGAGTAGCTCCAGGATCTCCGCCTGGACCGTGACGTCCAAGGCTGTCGTGGGTTCGTCGGCAACGATCAGACCCGGGTTCAGGGCCAACGCGGCCGCAATGACGACGCGCTGTTTCTGGCCTCCCGAGAACTGGTGCGGATAGTAGTTCACCCTCGATTCCGGGTCCGGGATGCCGACCTTTCGGAGGGCTTCGATGGCCCTCGCCTTGGCTTCCTTCGCGGAGACGCGGTGGCCGCCGGCGTCGGCGTGGGCCCGGATACCTTCGGCAATCTGCCAGCCCACGGTGAAGACCGGGTTGAGCGCTGTCGACGGCTCCTGGAACACCATGGCGACGTCGCGGCCGCGGATCTGCCGGAGCTTCGCTGCACTGACGCTGATCACGTTGTTGCCGTTGATCAGCACCGCACCTGAACTCACAGCCGTCTCCGGCAGGAGGCCGAGGATGGTTTTGGCGGTGACGGTCTTGCCCGAGCCCGATTCGCCGACGATGGCGACCACCTCGCCGGGATTCACTTCGAGGCTGACGTCCTTGACTGCGTACACATCGCCGGAGTCGGTTGCGAAGGTGACTTTGAGCTTGTCGATGTCCAGCACCGGGCGTGCGCCCGCTTCCGGCTGGTCCGAAACGGAACCGATATCGATGGTCATGGCATTCTCGATTCTGCTGATGCTTCCGCCCCGGGCGCGGCCTGCGCGCCGTCCGGGCTGCCGGCGGGTGCCTTGCCGCCGGCACGCTTGCGGCCCCTGAGCCGCGGGTCGTTGAGGTCGTTCATGCTCTCGCCGACCAGCGTCAGGCCGAGCACGGTCAGGACGATCGCCATGCCGGGAAAGACGCCGGTCCACCAGATGCCGGAGGAGGCGTCAGCCATGGCCTTGTTGAGGTCGAAGCCCCACTCGGCGGCGGATGACGGTTCGATACCGAACCCGAGGAAGCCAAGGCCCGCGAGGGTCAGGATGGCCTCGGAGGCGTTAAGCGTAAAGATCAGCGGCAGGGTGCGGGTGGCGTTCTTGAAAATGTGGCGCCCCATGATGCGGACGCTGGAGGCACCCACCACCTTGGCCGACTCGACGAAGGGCTCCGCCCTCAGCCGGATGGTTTCCGCACGGATCACGCGGAAATACTGCGGCACGAAAACCACGGAAATGGCGAACGAGCACGCGACGATGCCGCCCCAGAAACTGGACTGGCCGCGGTTGATGACGATCGACATGACGATGGCCAGCAGGAGGGACGGGAAGGCGTAGATCGCGTCGGCGATCACCACGAGGATCCGGTCCAGCCAGCCGCCGAAGTAGCCGCTGACCAGACCCAGTGCAACGCCGAGAAAAATCGACATTGCCACGGCCACGACGATCACGATCACGGCCGTCTGGGAGCCCCAGATGACCCGTGAGAAAACGTCGTAGCCGCCCACGGTGGTGCCCAGAATGTGGTTTCCCCCGGGCGCCTGCTGGGCGGGGAAGGTGCCGGACGCGTCACTGAGCTGCGAGTACCCGTAGGGCGCGATCAAGGGGGCGAGGACCGTCGTCAGGAGGAAGAAGATGGTGAGCACAAGGCCGGTGACGAGC
>NZ_JBFRFD010000486.1:0-2711 GCF_052114645.1 Arthrobacter sp. 2YAF22_2 | reverse complement strand
CTGCAGGACAATCGACTGCCCGTCGGGGCTGCACGGGAGTCTGCGTCATGGACCCAATCTACCGGGGAGCGCAGTCACCGAGGGCGGGACGACGACGGGCGCGCCTCAGTTCCCCTTCTGCAGGTTATGGGAGGCGATGTAATCGGCCAGGGTGCCGGCGGACAACGCGGCGGCCACCTCGGCGGTGGCGGCCTGGTCCTGCAGGACAATCGACTGCCCGTCGGTGCTGGTGCCGGTTCCCGCCGTCGGAAGGGTGAAGAACGTGCCGTTCCCGGGCGGCACGGCCCGCAGGCTGAAGGCAAGCCGCTCCAGGGTCTCCAAGGTCAGTCCCGGGGTGACCGACACCTGCGGAAGCACCCCGATGACGAAGGCGCGGGCGGAGGCGCGGTCGGCCAGGACGCCGCCGCCCACGGCCTTGGCCAGCACGGCCTTGAGGAAAGTCTGCTGGTCCCGGACCCGCTGGTAGTCACCATCGGCGAAGGCCTTGCGCTCGCGGACGAAATCGAGCGCCAGGGCGCCGTTGAGCCGGTTCACGCCTGGTGGAAAGTAGTGTCCGGACTCAAGCGTGGAAGTGAACGGCAGTTGCACGTCGACGTCGATCCCGCCAACGGCGTCCGTCAGCGCGGCGAAGCCCTCGAAATCGACCGTGACGGTGTGGTCAATGTGCGTGCCGAGCAGCGACTCCACCGTCCGGGTTTCCAGCGGGACCCCGCCGATTTCCAGGGCAGCGTTGACCTTCGCCCCGCCGTAGCCGGGGATATCCACCCAGAGGTCGCGCATGATCGAAATGCCGTAGACCCTTTGCCTGTCGGCCGGCAGGTGGATGAATACGAGGGTGTCCCCGCGCTGGTCGGAGGCATCGCCGGCAGCGGCCTCGGCCCGTGCGTTGACGCGGCTGTCGCTGCCGATCAGCAGGATGTTCAGGTCCGCCGGCGGCGGTTCCGGCGTGGGGGTGGGCGTGGCGTTCGGTGTAGGGGCCGTGCTGGGAACGGGAGGGGGAGCCGCCGGGGCCGGGGTTTCGGGACGCGGCCGGTTCAGCAGGAATACGGCAGCGGCGACGGCGAGGACCAGCAGGGCGGCTGCCACCGCCGTGGCCAGCTTGCGCCGCCGGCTCCGGCTCGCAGTGTCGGCGTGTTCCTCAGGCTCCGGCGCGTTCCCCATCCGCGGAAGCTAGCACGCGGTGCTTGCCGGTGATAGAGGTTTCTGGCCCGTTCAGGTCCCCGTCGCCGGATCAGTTGCCGTTTTGGAAGTTGTTCTGGTTCACGTAGGTGCCCAGCGAGTCTGAGCTAAGGGCTTCCGAAATGTGCCCGATGGCGGCTTGGAGGGGCAACACAATCGATTGTCCGTCGCCGGAGGTTCCGGTACCCGCCGTGGGAAGCGTGAACATGACGGTGTTCTGTGCCCTGACGTCCTTCAGCTCCAGCGCGAGTCCAGCCAACGTTGCCGCATCCAGGGACTTGTCCACGCTGACATACGGAGATAGTGCGCCCACCAGGTTATTGATGGTGACCGGGTTGAACAGCGTCTGACCATCGGTTGACTTCTTAATGACGGACTTGAGGTAGTCCTGCTGGTTCCGGACCCGCTGGTAGTCGCCATCCGCATAGGCGTAGCGTTCCCTGACGAAGGCCAGCGCCTCGTCACCGTTGAGGGTGTTCGGGCCGGCCTGGAAGTAATGTCCCTTGAGGTGGCTCGACGCGAAGGGCACCTTGATGTCCACGGAGACGCCGCCCAGGGCATCTGTGAGGCCTTTGAAGCCCTGGAAGTCCACCATGGCTACATGATCAATGCGCTGCTTAAAGATGGATTCGATGGTTTGCACCATCAGGGGCGTCCCGCCGAGGGCCAGTGCCGCGTTGATCTTGGCTTGGCCGTGGCCGGGGATATCTACCCAGAGGTCGCGCATTACGGACATGGTGTAGATGTTCTTCCGGTCGGCCGGGATGTGTACCAGCATGAGGGTGTCTGCACGCTGGTCAGTCGCGACGCCCTGTTCCGCATCGGCCTCGGTAGCGCCGCGGCTGTCGCTGCCCATCAGCAGGATATTAACGGGCGCCTTACCGCCAGCCCCCTGAGCGGTCGGCGCTTTCTCGGGCCGGGTGGACTCGGCCGGGAACGCCTGCTCGATCTTGGTGCTGTTGGTGTCGAACGTCCGCGCCAGGTTGAAGAGGTAGCCACCTGCAATGACAGCCGCCACGATCACCAGGACACCTACGCCGAGCAGCAACTTACGGCCCCGATGTTTTTTGGGTGCTGGCCCAGGCTGGGTTGCCTCGGCATCAGCGGGCGCGGTGTCCTGGGGACGGGTCATAGTTTCCTCGAATTGAGTGGGCAGTGTCCGGATTCTACCTAGCGGACGGCAACCGCCGCACTAGGCCCGCAAGGTGGGGGTGGGGGCTGGGGCGACCCAAGGCTGCCGGCCGACTCCGAAGGCGCCTGCGCCCCAGGAGGTGGTATGGGTCGCACGACGACGGGGCATGCTCCATCTTCACGGCGATGGGTGGGCCAATGGGCATTGTGCCCAATTGCCATCCAGGGCGGAGGGCACGTCCAGATAGTTCGGGAATCCGAGCCGACCGAGAGCCGCGAGTGCTTGACTCTTTTCCGGCCTTCCGCATATCCTGAACGAACGGTCGGTAATTATTTATCGGAAACGCATAGGAGCAACCATGGCATCGCAGACCCTGCAGTCAGTGCCCGCCGAGCCATCG
>NZ_JBFRFD010000485.1:0-2714 GCF_052114645.1 Arthrobacter sp. 2YAF22_2 | reverse complement strand
GGATAGATTGGAACTAGAGGGGACAGGAAGCGCTATCGTGGTGCCATGCCGAGCCAACTAGCTTCTCTTGCCATCGACGCGATCCGGCCCAGGGTGGTCGCCGACTTCTGGTGCGCCGTCCTCGACTGGCAGGTTGTCGACGAGGATACAGACATCATCAGCATCGCGCCGCGGGATGAAACCAGCCCTTCCATTGATGTGATCGCCGTGCCCGAGGGCAAGACCGTCAAGAACCGGCTGCATTTCGACCTGCGGGCCGACGGCGTGTCCACCGGCGAGGAGTTGGAGCGCCTGCTCGCCTTGGGCGCGGTCCGCGCGGATGTGGGCCAGGGCCAGGACGTCAGCTGGGTGGTCCTGGCCGACCCGGAGGGCAACGAGTTCTGCCTGCTGTCCCGGTCCGTCCAGGACCTTGAGCGAGAACAGGGCCTTCAACCCTAAGGTTTCCCCTACTCCCCTGTCCCCTCTCCTCAGAGCGGAATCAGTATTTGTAGAAGCCCTCGCCCGTGGCGACGCCGAGCTTGCCCTGATCGATGTAGTTGGTCTTCAGGTACTGCGCGAAGGCCTGCGACCCGGCGTTCGGGGAGGACGAGGCGATGTTGTACGCGGTGGTCAGGCCGACGACGTCGTAGATCTGAAACGGTCCGCTGGGCGCTCCGGTGGCAATCCGCCACGTTTTGTCGATCGTCTCCGGGCTGGCGACCCCCTGCAGCAGCAGCCCGGCGGCCGCATTCAGCAGTGGTACCAGCAGCGAGTTGACGACGTAGCCGGCTTTCTCCTTCTTGATCTCGATCGGCTCCAGCCCGCTGTTTCGGGCGAACTCGACGACGGCGTCAAACACTTCCGTGTCGGTCTCAGCCGTCCCCATCACCTCGGCGATGTTCTGCGCCCAGATGTTGTTGGCGTAGTGGATGGCGAGGAAGCGGTCCGGGCGGCCGGTGGAATCCTTGAGGTCGCTGGGCAGCAGAGTCGACGAGTTCGTCGCGAAGATGGTCCTGGCCGGGGCGAGGCCCCCGAGCTTGCGGTAGACGTCCCGCTTGAGTTCGAGCAGTTCGGGGACCGCCTCGATCACGAGGTCTGCGTCGGCGACGGCGTCGGCCAAGTCGGCGGTGAGGCGGAGGTTTTCCAGGGCTGCCTCGGCGTTGCCCTCCGAAGCGCCGGCTACCTTCGCCTGGTAGATGCCGGCGAGCCGTGCGAAGCGCGCCCGCGCCTTCTCGAGGGCGTCGTCGTCAATGTCGTAGGCGGTGACCGCGAATCCGTGGAAGGCGGCCTGGTAGGCGATCTGGGAACCGAGCACTCCGGTGCCGAGCACGGTCAAAGTTTTGATGTGGGGCATTCGAGTTCTTCCTTTCGACGCGGACGTTACCGGCGCCCGGGATTGACGGAACCGTAGATGCTGCGGATCCAGATGGTTGACAACACGCCCAGGGCGCTGGACTCCTCGATCGCGGGACTCTCCCGGTTGAGGGCCGCAGTGATCACCCGTTCGTTCATCAGGTTGAGGCTTACCGCCAGGTCGTGGGGGTCGGTGCCTTCCGGCGCAGCGCCGCGCGCTTGCTCGGACAGGATCACGTCGCTCGAGAAGTCGACCCAGGACTGCATCGACTTGGACCAAAGCGCCCGGACCTCCTCGTTGCGGGCCCTCGCTGCGATTGCCGCGGTGGCGACGCCGCGGTGGGCCACGAACACCTCGACGAACATGCCGATCGAACGCGTCCAGGCTCCTACGGGGTCGCTCGCGAAGTCCCGCGGCAAGTCGCCGACGCGGTGTTCCACCTCGGTGATAACGCGATCCAGAAGGGCCAGCAGCACATCGTCTTTGGACGAGAAGTAGAAATAGAACGTCGGACGGGAGATGCCCGCGCCCTTGGCCAGCTCCTCGATCGAGATCTCGTCGAAGGCCCGCTCGCCAATGAGCGCCTCGGCGGTGATAAGGATCGCGTCCTGGCGCTCATCCCCCGAAACCCTTGCAGTACGTCTGCCTCGTTGAGCCATGGGCCTATCCTAGCGCGGCCTATCAACACACTGTTGACTCTCTCGACTTTGAGTCGATAACGTGGCCTGATGAGCGAGCACGTGGATGTGTTGATTGTCGGAGCAGGGTTGAGCGGCATCGGTTTTGCCAGCAGGCTGAAGCGCGAAATGCCGGGGAAGAGTTTCGCCATCCTCGAGTCGCGGGGTGCGGTGGGAGGAACCTGGGACCTCTTCCGGTATCCGGGCGTCCGCTCCGATAGCGACATGTACACCCTCGGTTACTCCTTTCGGCCTTGGGCCGGGGTCAAAGCGATCGCCGACGGCGATTCGATCCGCGAGTACAT
This sequence comes from Arthrobacter sp. 2YAF22_2, assembly GCF_052114645.1. Taxonomy (NCBI): domain Bacteria; kingdom Bacillati; phylum Actinomycetota; class Actinomycetes; order Micrococcales; family Micrococcaceae; genus Arthrobacter; species Arthrobacter sp. 2YAF22_2. The sequence continues at coordinate 399 of NZ_JBFRFD010000485.1, read as the reverse complement.
CGAGGCCACCGTTGCGGACGAGGGCCTCGCATCCCAGATCCGGCTGAATCACCGGGTCGTGTCGGCGGAGTGGTCAAGCGAAACCGCACTGTGGACCGTCATCGCGGTCCAGACGTCGGGCGGCGAATACCGACCGGACGACGCCGAATCCGGTGCCGGCGAGCCGGTTACGTTCACCTGCTCGTTCCTGTCCGTGTGCTCCGGCTATTACCGCTATGACGAGGGGTTCACCCCGGCCATCGAGGGGGCGGAGACCTTCGCCGGCTCGATCGTGCACCCGCAACACTGGCCGGCGGACCTCGATTACGCGGGGAAGCAGGTGGTTATCATCGGCAGCGGAGCCACCGCCGTGACGCTGGTGCCGTCGATGGCGAAGTCTGCCGCCAAGGTGACCATGCT
>NZ_JBFRFD010000484.1:0-2734 GCF_052114645.1 Arthrobacter sp. 2YAF22_2 | reverse complement strand
GCCACGGGATGCCGGGGGGCCACAGCCGCGGTGCAGGGACGCCCGTCCAGCAATCGCCGGGAATGCTTAGTAGAGTGATTCGTGAGCAGCCGCGTGACGGCCCCGACGTGGAGTCGGGCCAGGTCCGGGGCACGGATCCCACCCGGAAAGAGGCAGCACCATGGACCGCCAGCAAGAGTTTGTCCTGCGGACGATCGAAGAGCGCGATGTGCGCTTCGTGCGCTTGTGGTTCACCGACGTCGTGGGATCCCTCAAGTCCGTGGCCCTGGCCCCGGCCGAGGTCGAAGGCGCCTTCGAAGAAGGCCTGGGCTTCGACGGCTCCGCCATTGAAGGCCTGGCCCGTGTCTTCGAATCCGACATGCTGGCCCAGCCGGACCCGGCCACCTTCCAGATCCTGCCCTGGCGCGGCGAGACGGAAGCGACCTCGCGGATGTTCTGCGACATCCTCACGCCCGACGGCGAACCGTCCGCGGCGGACCCGCGCAACGTGCTCAAACGCAACCTCGCCCGGGCCGCGGACCTCGGCTTCACCTGCTACACGCACCCCGAAATTGAGTTCTACCTGCTCAAGTCCCAGGAACCCGGCCCGGACGGTGCACCGGTTCCGGTGGACGAGGGCGGCTACTTCGACCATGTCCCCGGCGGCGTGGCGCAGGACTTCCGCCGCACGGCCGTAACCATGCTGGAATCCGTGGGCATCTCGGTGGAGTTCAGCCACCACGAGGCCGGACCGGGCCAGAACGAGATCGACCTGCGCTACGCCGATGCCCTGCAGACCGCGGACAACATCATGACCTTCCGCACCGTGATCAAGGAGGTCGCGTTGCAGCAGGGCACCTACGCCACGTTCATGCCCAAACCGTTCACGGCCCACCCCGGTTCCGGGATGCACACCCACTTCTCGCTGTTCGAGGGCGACACCAACGCCTTCTACGAGGCCGGGGCCGAGTTCCAGCTCTCCGAAACGGCCCGGCAGTTCATCGCCGGGATCCTCAAGCACGCCCCCGAATTCACGGCCGTGACCAACCAGTTCGTGAACTCCTACAAGCGGCTCTGGGGCGGCGGCGAGGCGCCCAGCTACCTGAGCTGGGGTCACAACAACCGCTCGGCCCTGGTCCGGGTGCCGCTGTACAAGCCGGGCAAGGGCCAGTCGGCGCGGATCGAATACCGCGGCATCGACTCCGCCGCCAACCCGTACCTCGCCTACGCGGTGCTGCTCGGCGCCGGCCTGAAGGGCATCGAGGAGGGCTACCAACTGCCGGCCGCCGCCGAGGACGACATCTGGTCGCTCAGCTCGGCCGAGCGCCGCGCGATGGGCCACGATCCGCTGCCGGCCAGCCTGCACGACGCGATCCGGACCATGGAGGAGTCCGAGCTCATGCCGCAGATCCTKGGCGAGCAGGTSTTYGAGCACTTCCTGCGCAACAAGCGYGCGGAGTGGCAGGACTACCGCCTGCAGGTGACGCCCTACGAGCTGCGGCGCAACCTGGCCATCCTCTAGGTCGGCCGCGGTGAGCATGGCGCGGCGCCTCATCGCCGCCGGTTTCAACGACCTCGAGAAGGGCGAACGGTTCCTGGCCGCCCCGGAACTCGAGGGCCTGGACCAGGACGCCCTGTTCGCCGGGCTGCAGCTGGCCGCCAACCCGGACACGGCGCTCCAGTCACTGGTCCGGCTGATCGAGAAACACCCGGACTTGCGGCAGCTTGCGGCCGCGGACCCGGACCGCAGCGAGCCGCTCTACCGGGTGCTCGGGGCGTCCGAAGCCCTCGGCGAGTTCCTCATCCGGCACCCCGAACACCTGGAAGCTTTCCAGGCCAAGGCGAGCCCGGAACCCCGGCCCGCGGACGCCGACGCGCTGCGCACCCGGCTCCTGCACGCCGTCCGGGCCGACCCCAAAGCCGACCGCCCGGTCGCGGGCCTGACCGGCCAGGAGGGCTACGTCGCCCTGCGCACGGCCTACCGGCGCGGCCTGGTGGAGCTGGCCGTCAAGGACCTCTGCGCCGCCGATCCGCTGGACTTCATGCCCTCCGTCGGGGCCGAACTGGCGGACCTGGCCGGCGCCGCGATCGAGGCAGCCCTGGCCGTGTCCCGGGCCGAGGCGGCGGCGCAGTTCGGCGCCGGCGACGTGGCCGACGTCGGACTGGCCGTGATCGGGATGGGCAAGTGCGGCGCCCGCGAGCTGAACTACATCTCCGACGTCGACGTCATCTACGTGATCGACGCCGGCAGGCTGGAAGACTCCCGGGCGAACAGCATCGGGACCGCCCTGGCCTCGGGCATTTCGCGGGCCATCACGTCCACCAGCCGGGAGCCCGGGTTGTGGGAGGTGGACGCCAACCTCCGGCCGGAGGGCAAGTCCGGGCCGCTGGTCCGCACCCTGGCCTCGCACGAGAGCTACTATGCGCGCTGGGCCGAGAGCTGGGAATTCCAGGCCCTGCTTAAGGCGCGCACCATCGCCGGCGACGCCGGGCTCGGCGCCCGCTACGAGGCGGCCGTCGCGCCGCTGATCTGGTCTTCCGCCGGCCGCGAGGGGTTCGTCGAGTCGGTCCGGTCGATGCGCCGCCGGGTCACGGACCACATCCCGGCCGAAGAGGAACAGCGGCAGATCAAACTGGGCCGCGGCGGCTTGCGCGACGTCGAATTCACCGTCCAGCTGCTCCAGTTGGTGCACGGCAAAGCGGACGAGAGCCTGCGCTGCCGGGACACGACCTCGGCCATCGCTGCGCTCTCGGC
>NZ_JBFRFD010000483.1:0-2739 GCF_052114645.1 Arthrobacter sp. 2YAF22_2 | reverse complement strand
CTTCAAGGCCTACACCCGCGGCGTGGACGACCAGTCCGAGAACCTGATGACCCTGCGCGGACTGCTCAAGTTCAAGGGCGGCCTGCGCCCCGCGGTCCCGCTCCAGGAAGTGGAGCCCGTCTCCAGCATCGTCAAGCGGTTCTCCACCGGCGCGATGAGCTACGGCTCCATCTCGCAGGAAGCCCACGAGACCCTCGCGATCGCGATGAACCGGCTCGGCGCCAAGTCGAACACCGGCGAAGGCGGCGAGGACGTGGACCGGCTGCTGGACCCGACCCGCCGCTCGGCGGTCAAGCAGATCGCGTCGGGCCGCTTCGGCGTCACCAGCCTCTACCTGTCCAACGCCGACGACATCCAGATCAAGATGGCGCAGGGCGCCAAGCCCGGCGAAGGCGGCCAGCTGATGGCCCAGAAGGTCTACCCCTGGGTGGCCCGGACCCGGCACTCCACGCCCGGCGTCGGGCTCATCTCGCCGCCCCCGCACCACGACATCTACTCGATCGAGGACCTCGCGCAACTGATCTACGATGCCAAGCGTGCCAACCCCTCGGCCCGCGTGCACGTCAAGCTCGTCTCCGAGGTCGGGATCGGCACCGTGGCGGCCGGCGTCACGAAGGCCAAGGCCGACGTCGTGCTGGTGTCCGGCCACGACGGCGGCACCGGCGCCTCGCCGCTAAACTCGCTCAAGCACGCCGGTGTGCCGTGGGAACTCGGCCTCGCCGAGACCCAGCAGACCCTGATGCTCAACGGCCTGCGCGACCGCGTGGTGGTGCAAGTGGACGGCCAGCTCAAGACCGGTCGCGACGTCGTCATCGCCGCGCTGCTCGGCGGCGAGGAATTCGGTTTCGCCACCGCGCCGCTGGTGGTGTCCGGCTGCATCATGATGCGCGTCTGCCACCTGGACACCTGCCCGGTGGGCGTCGCAACCCAGAACCCCGAGCTGCGCTCACGCTTCACCGGCAAGCCCGAATTCGTGGTCAACTTCTTCGAATTCCTCGCCGAGGAAGTCCGCGAGATCCTCGCGGAGCTCGGCTTCCGGAGCTTGGAGGAAGCGATCGGCCACGCCGAGATGCTCGACACCCGTGAGGCGATCAGCCACTGGAAGGCCGAAGGGCTGGACCTGGATCCGATCCTGCACGGCCTCGAATTCGACGACGACGCTCCGCTGCGCAACCTCACCGGCCAAAACCACGAGCTRGACAAGCATTTCGACCAGCGCCTGATCGGTATGGCCGCCGAGGCCCTCAGCGACCGCACTCCGGTGAAAATCGCCGTCAACGTGATCAACACGGACCGCTCTGTGGGCACCATGCTCGGCCACGTGGTCACCAAGACCTTCAGTACCGATCTGCTCGCTGCCGACACGATCGATGTCACCCTGACCGGCACCGCCGGCCAGTCGCTCGGCGCCTTCCTGCCGGCCGGAATCACGCTGCGGATGTTCGGCGACTCCAACGACTACGTCGGCAAGGGACTCTCCGGCGGCCGCATCATCGTCCGCCCGGACCGGACCAACGTCTTCGCGGCGGAGCGGAACGTGATCGCGGGCAACGTGATCGGCTACGGCGCCACCAGCGGCGAGCTGTACCTCCGTGGCCAGGTGGGGGAGCGCTTCATGGTGCGCAACTCCGGCGCCACCGCGGTGGTCGAAGGCATCGGCGACCACGGCTGCGAGTACATGACCGGCGGCCAGGCCCTCATCATCGGGCGCACCGGCCGCAACTTCGGCGCCGGCATGTCCGGCGGCACCGCGTACGTCCTTGACCTGCGGACCGAACGGGTCAACAAGCAGGCCCTCGACGCCGGCGAGCTGCAACTGCTCGAACTCGACGCCGAAGACCGCGACATCGTCCACGGCCTCCTCGCCAAGCACCTCGAAGAAACCGAGTCGCAGCTCGCGGCCCGGCTCCTCGAGGACTTCGACGACACCGCGGCCCGCATTACCAAAGTCCTGCCGCGTGATTACGCGGCCGTCCTGCAAACCCGTCTTGACGCCATCGAAGAGGGCCTGGACCCCGACGGCGAAGAAGTTTGGTCTCGAATCCTGGAGGTGACCGGTGGCTGATCCACGCGGATTTCTGAAAGTACGCCAGCGTGAAACGCAGCCGCGCCGTCCCGTCCCGGTCCGCATCATGGACTGGAAGGAAGTCTACGAGGCACAGGAAAAGGGTGTCCTGAAGAGCCAGGCCGGCCGCTGCATGGACTGCGGCGTCCCCTTCTGCCACCAGGGCTGCCCGCTGGGCAACCTCATYCCGGAGTGGAACGACCTCATCTGGCGGGACAAGGGCGAGGAAGCGATCGAGCGGCTGCACGCCACCAACAACTTCCCCGAGTTCACCGGCCGGCTCTGCCCGGCACCGTGCGAGGCCTCGTGCGTGCTCGGCATCAACCAGCCGGCCGTGACCATCAAGCAAGTCGAGGTCTCCATCGTGGACCAGGCCTTCGAGCACGGCTGGGTCAACCCGCTGCCGCCGGCGCGCCTCTCCGGCAAGACCGTCGCCGTCGTCGGCTCCGGCCCCGCCGGCCTGGCTGTCGCCCAGCAGCTGACCCGCGTGGGCCACACCGTGGCCGTCTATGAGCGCGACGACAAGATCGGCGGCCTGCTGCGCTATGGCATTCCGGACTTCAAGATGGAAAAAGATCACGTGGACCGCCGCCTGGACCAGATGAAGGCCGAAGGCACCCGCTTCCGGACCGGCGTCACCGTCGGCACCGACGTCACCTGGGAGCAGCTGCGCC
>NZ_JBFRFD010000482.1:0-2740 GCF_052114645.1 Arthrobacter sp. 2YAF22_2 | reverse complement strand
CGTCACACCATGCTTGCGTACACAGCCGGGGACACTGACGTCCCGCTGATCGAGGAAACCATCGGCGATCATTTCGAACGGATCGTCGCCCAGTTTCCCTACCACGATGCACTGATCGAGGCCGCGGCGGTCCCGGGCGGGGAAGCCCGGCGGTGGAGCTACACCAAGATGAACGACGACGTCGACCGGCTGGCCCGCGCGCTGCTGGCCCTCGGCGTCGTGAAGGGGGACCGGATCGGGATTTGGAGCCCCAACTGCGCTGAATGGACCATCCTGCAGTATGCCACGGCGAAGATCGGGGCCATCCTGGTCAACGTCAATCCGGCCTACCGCAGCCACGAACTCGAGTTTGTCGTGAAGCAGAACGGCATGCGGATGCTGGTGGCGGCGCCGTCGGACAAGAACAGCGACTACACCGGCATGGCCCGGCAGGCCCTGGCCGAATGCCCCGAATTGCGCGAACTCGTGTTCCTGCCCGACGCCGGACTGCCCGGCCTCACCGCCGGCGACCCTGAAAGCGAGGCGGAGCGGACGTACGCTGAGCTGCTGAAGCGGGCCGACGACGTCGCACATGCCGGTTTGAAGGCGCGGATGGCCGAACTGAACCCGTACGACGCGATCAACCTGCAGTACACCTCCGGCACGACCGGTTTCCCGAAGGGCGCCACCCTCACCCACCACAACCTGCTCAACAACGGCTACTCCATCGGGGAACTGCTCGATTACACCGAGCATGACCGCGTGGTCCTGCCGGTGCCGTTCTACCACTGCTTCGGGATGGTGATCGGCAACCTGGCGGCACTTAGCCACGGCGCCGCCACCATCATTCCGGGCCGCGGGTTCTCCCCGGCGGCCGCTCTGGAGGCTGTGCAGGATTTCGGCGGGACGTCCCTGTACGGGGTGCCGACCATGTTCATCGCCGAACTCGCCCTGCCGGACTTTGCCTCCTACGACCTCTCAACGCTGCGCACCGGCGTGATGGCGGGTTCACTGTGCCCCATCGAGGTGATGAAGCGGGTGATCGCAGAAATGAACATGCGCGACGTGGCCATCTGTTACGGCATGACGGAGACGTCGCCGGTCTCCACCATGACCCGCGGCGTGGACACCCTGGCGCAACGAACGCAGACCGTAGGCCGGACCATGCCGCAGCTGGAGAGCAGGGTGGTGGACCCGGCCACCGGGACGGTGCTGCAGCGCGGCGAGATCGGCGAGCTGTGCACCCGCGGCTATTCCGTGATGCAGGGCTACTGGAACCAGCCGGACAAGACCGCGGAGGCGATCGACGCCGAGGGCTGGATGCACACCGGAGACCTCGCCCGGATGGACCAGGACGGCTACCTCGTGATCGAGGGCCGGATCAAGGACATGGTGATCCGCGGCGGCGAAAACGTCTATCCGCGCGAGATCGAGGAGTTCCTGTACACCCATCCGGACATCCAGGACGTGCAGGTCATCGGGGTCCCGGACGCCACCTACGGCGAGGAACTGATGGCCTGTGTGATCCTCAAGCCCGGAGCAGCGACTTTGGACGCCGCGGGCCTGGCGGAATTCTGCCGCGGCAAGCTGGCGCACTACAAGATCCCCCGCTACGTGGACGTCCGGGAGAGCTTCCCGATGACCGTGTCCGGCAAGATCCGCAAAGTGGACATGCGGCAGGAGGCCGTGGCCCGGCTCCGGCTCTGACCGTCCCCCGGGTCCCGGCCCGCCGGCGTCAATGCCGGCGGTGGTCCTGGATGGTCATCCGAGGGCCGAAGACCGGTTTCCGGAAGCCGCTGAGGCCGATCATGCGGACCACGCGCTGCCGGTGGCCGGCCCAGGGGGCCAGTAACCGAAGCATGCCGGCGTCGTCCGTCCTCCGGCCGGTCAGGGCGGCGCCGACGTACGCCGCCAGATGGTAGTCGCCCACCGCGATCGAATCCGGACAGCCGTGCGTGCGCTGCACCACCTCGGCCGCCGTCCAGACGCCGATCCCGGGGATCACCTGGAGCTTTGCGGCCGCCTCGGCCGCCGGCAGCGCCGCCAGACGCTCCAGCGCGGCAGCGGAGCGCAACGCCCGCATAATGGTGGCCGCGCGTTGCGGCCCCACGCCGGCCTTATGCCATTCCCAGGACGGAATGCGCAGCCACTGCTCAGGCGTGGGCTGGACCAGGAGGTTGGCGGGGGCCACGGTGCCGGCGCCGGGCGCCGGCGTCCCGAAGCGGTACATCAGGTAGCGGTAGGCGCGGCGCGCCTCGATCACGGTGACCTTCTGCTCCAGGACCGTGGGCACCAGCGAGTCGATCATCCGTCCGGTGGCCGGCAGCCGGAGGGCGAGGTTCCGGCGCCGGGCTTCGGCCACCATCCGCGGGAGGGTGGCGTGGAAAGCCGGTTCGTCGAAGGCTGTCCAGTCGTCGTCGCGGCCCAGCAGCCGGGGGACGGCCTCGACCGCACGGGCCGCCCCCGCGCCCCAGGCGCGCGCTTCGATGCAGGGCGCGGCGGCCGGACCGGTGACGGTCAGGCAAAGCGACGCCGGGCCGCCCGCCGTCGTAAAGGCCATCCAGAGGCCCTCCGCGGCGACCCGGATCGAGGGATCGCCATGGCCGCGGCGGAGCGTGCCCAAGGTCTGCAGCAGATCGTACGGTCCGGCAGGATGCCACCGCAGGGACGCATCCGCCGCGGCGGCCGCGCCGGCGGGAAGCTCTGCAATGGTCACCCGAATATGTTCCCACGACGGGCCGACGGCGGAGTCATCCGTCGC
>NZ_JBFRFD010000481.1:0-2766 GCF_052114645.1 Arthrobacter sp. 2YAF22_2 | reverse complement strand
CTATTGAGTTCTCAAACAACAGACACACCCGGCACCACCRCAACCCCACAGGGCCGCGGATCGCTCCGGAGCAACTTCTCAAACTTACCCGAATCCAGACCCCCARGCAAATCAGCGTTTCCGCGATCACCCGGTCCGGGAACAGGCCCCCGCCCGGTCTTCARCGCACCAAAAATGCGCCGTTTTCCAGGCCGTTTATCRAGGGGGTCGGTCGCTATCTTTCCGCTTCAGCGGCGGCGACTCGAACTACTTTACACACCAAACCCGGACCCCACAAATCGGCCCCCACCGATACCCCCACCCACCAAAAACCCCGGAAACACAAGGAAACCAGCCCCCAAAGCCGCTCGCAGAAGGCGAGTCGGCTGGCGTCGGACTTCTATGGAGTGGGTCACATTCACGGGGCCGGCCGGACGGCCAGCGCCCGGAAGGCGCAGCCCGGGAGGGTCCGCCCCGCCCGCCTACCTGTCCCCCAGCCGCGCCTGGACCTCGAGCAGGAACTTCAGGCCGCCGTCGGTCGGCTCCGCCTTCCGAGTCCGGAACCGCGGGCCGGCGTCCGTGAGTTGCAGGCAGTCCATCGACTCGCGCACCTTGCGGTCAAGGTCCCACACCCACTCCTCCGGGATCGGCGCCCCGGACCGGTTGACAAAGCCCGACGCCTCCAGCGCGGCGATGGTGACCTCGTCGCGCAAGGAGTATGAAGGCGCGAATCCCTGGACCAGCCAGTGGGCAGAGAGCCTAGTCATGAGCTTGACGGCGTCGTGCTGCGGGGAAGCGATGATGTCCACCATGTAGTCCCAGAGCACGTCGGGCTCGGCCAGCCCGCGCTTTCCCATGGCGCCGAGCAGCAGCCTGCCGTTGCGCTTGCGCAGCAGTTTCCAGTCCAGCAGGCGCAGGCGGAGGTTGAGCACGTCCATGGCGTTGATTTCGCGGTTGCCCTTGCCCATGATCTCGTCGTGCCAGCCGAGCTCTTCGAGTGTGCGGCGGACCATGGCCGGCTTCAGATACCCGTCCTTGGTCAGCTCCAGCCCCTCCCCCGCGGCATTTTCCAGGAACCAGAGGATCGGACGCAGCACCGCGTTCCGCTCGGCGGCGGTGACCGGCTGCGGCCACAGCTGCAGGCTGAGCCGCCCGAGGTCCCGGTTGACGGCGTCGCGGTCGAAGGCACCGGCGTCGAACGCCGAGGCGCGTTCGCCGGTGACCTGCTCAAACCAGGTTGCTGCGTCGTGGAACTCCGGGTGCCGCCGGTTCGCCAGCACATTGGCCAGGTTCCGATAGCCGTCCGGGCCGCCGGAGTCCTCCACCGGCCCGCGGTTGGCGCCCTCCAGACAGCTGATAGTCCCCTCGGGAACCCAGGCTGGCCCCACCAGCTCCACCGTGTGAGTCCAGGAATCGCCGAAGTCGTATTCATACTCGAACAGCTCAGGCGCCGGACCGGCAGCGTCCAGCAGTTCGAACAGCACGACGCCGGATGCCGGCTCCGCGCCGGAGTCCTCCACCGCTTCGTCGGGGCCGACGATGATGCGGGGCGTCCCGTGCCGGTCTACGCAGCGGATGCCGTAGAGGTGGCGGTCCTGCCAGCCGAAGGCTCGCTGGATGGCTTCGTGGAACTGCGGGACGGTGGCCGTTTCAGGGAGCAGTAACCGGCGCCAGATCTCCGGCTCGCTGCCCTGGATGCTGATCCGGAGGTCGACGGCGGGAACGGGCGCAAGGTTCGGGTCCGGGGGCTGCATGCTGGCCATTGTGTCAAGAGGACTCCGGAAACGGGGAGTCCGGCGCACCCGTTGCACACAGTCCCCCACCGTGGCTAGGCTAATACTAAGCATGCTTAGCGTGTTGGCATCCATTCGGACGAACCATCGGAGGAGAACTATGACTGACCAGTACACGTTCAGGAACCCCGTTACGGCGTACCCGCAGATCGAACCGCCCGAGCAGAGCCAGCCGGAACCCGGTCTGGACGCCGAGATGACGCCCAAGGCTGACCTCGGCGAGGACAGCTACCGCGGCACTGGCCGGCTGGAGGGCCGCAAGGCGCTCGTCACCGGCGCGGACTCCGGCATCGGCGCCGCAACGGCGATCGCGTTCGCCCGCGAGGGCGCCGACGTCGTGATGTCCTACCTGCCGGAGGAGGAAAAGGACGCCAGCCGGATCGCGGCGTTGATCGAGAAGGCGGGCCGGAAGGCGGTCAAGGTTCCGGGCGATCTGAAGGATTCCGCGGTATGCCGGGACCTCGTGGAGACCGCCGTGCGGGAACTCGGCGGCCTCGACATCCTGGTCAACAACGCCGGCAAGCAGGTGGCGCAGGAATCGCTCGGCGACATCGACGACGTCCAGTTCGACCACACGTACAAGACCAACGTGTACCCCATGTTCTGGCTCACCAAGGAGGCCCTCCCGCATCTGCCCGCCGGATCGACCATCATCAACACCACCTCCATCCAGGCGTACAGTCCGTCAAAGACGCTGGTGGACTACGCCTCCACCAAGGGCGCGATCAACAACTTCACCAAGGGCCTGGCCCAGCAACTCGCGCCCAAAGGCATCCGGGTCAACGCGGTGGCGCCCGGCCCTATCTGGACGCCGTTGCAGCCCACCGGGGGCCAACTCACCGAGGACCTGCCGGAATTCGGCAAGGAGACGCCGCTGGGCCGTGCCGGGCAGCCGGCCGAACTGGCGCCGGCGTACGTGTTCCTCGCCTCGGCCGAGTCCAGCTACGTCATCGGCGAGACGCTCAACGTCAACGGAGGCATGCCGTCATGCCGT
>NZ_JBFRFD010000480.1:0-2768 GCF_052114645.1 Arthrobacter sp. 2YAF22_2 | reverse complement strand
GTGGCGAAGTTGCAGATGAGCCGCGGAATTCCGGCGCTGAGCAGGGGCGCGTACACCGCGTCCAGCGCCGCGGTGACGGCTGCGCCGGGACCGTCGGGCTGCCGTGCACCGTCTGATTGCCGGGCCGGGTCCGCGCCGCCCGGGACGCCGTACACCAGCCGGTCCGGCACCAGGGTGTCCTTGACCGCCGTGCCCTGGCGGAGGAACTCGGGATTCCAGCCGAGGAGCACATCCGGCCGGCCGGCCAGCACCCCGCGGAGCATGTCCACCGTTCCCACCGGGACGGTGGACTTGCCCACGACGACGGCGCGCGGCGCCAGGAAGGGCAGCAAGGACTCGACGGCGGAGACCAGGTAGCTGAGATCGGCGCCGTCGGAGGTCTTGGACTGCGGCGTCCCGACGCAGAGGAAATGCAGTTGCGCGCCGGCGGCGTCGGCGAAGCTGGTGGAGAAGGTCAGCCGGCCGTTGGCCCGGCCGTCGCGCAGGAGCTCGTCCAGGCCGGGCTCGAAGAAGGGTGCAGCGCCGCGGTCCAGCTGGGCCACCTTGGCGGCGTCGACGTCGATCCCCACGACGGTGTGCCCCATCGAGGCCAGCGTGGCCGCATGTACCGCGCCGAGGTAGCCGCAGCCGATCACCGAAATTTTCACAGGGTTGCTCCTCTGGCCGTTGAACGGGAGTTGGTTGAACTCGGGCTGGTTGAACTGTTCAGGACCGCTTCGTAGTGCCGCACCAGCTCCTCGCCCAGCGCATGCCAGGTCCGGCCCTGGACCGAGGCGTGGGCGGCGGCGGCGAAGGCGCGGCGTTTGGCGTCGTCGCCGGTCAGGTCCGCCACCCGGGCCCGTAGTGCGGCGAGGTCGCCCGGAGCGTAGAGCCAGCCGGTCCGCGAATTCTCCACGAGGTCCAGCGGGCCGCCGCGGCCGGTGGCGACCACCGGGACGCCGGACGCCATGGCCTCCTGGATGGTCTGGCAGAAAGTCTCGAACTCGCCGGGGTGGACGAAAAGGTCGAAGGACGCCACCGCACGCGCCAGCGCCTCGCCGCCAAGGAACCCGGTGAACACGGCCCGGGGGAGCGCGGCCTCGAGGGCTTCGCGCTGCGGTCCGCCGCCGACGATCACCAGCCGGGTGCCGGGCAGATCGGCGAGCACCGCCAGGTCCTCCACCTGCTTCTCGACCGCGAGCCGGCCGACGTAACCGATGATGCGCTCGCCGTCCGGGGCCACCGAGGCCCGCCACGCGTCGTCGCGCTTTTCCGGGTTGAATCGTGCGGTATCCACGCCGCGCCGCCACATCTGGAGCCGCGGAATGCCGCGGCCGAGGAACTGGTTCAGCGCAAACGTGGACGGGACCAGGGTGCGCGAGGCGAGCAGGTGGATCTGCTCCACCCGGTTCCAGGCCCAGTTCTCCAGGAACGGGACGCCGTAGCGGGAGGCGTAGCCGGGGACCTCGGTCTGGTAGATGGCCACAGTGGGGATGCCGAGCTGGTGCGCGGCCTGGGCGGCCCGCCAGCCGAGCACGAACGGTGAAGCGAGGTGGACGACGTCGGGGGCGTAGCCGGCAAGGATTCGCTTGACCCGGGCAACACCGCCCAACGCGACGCGTACGTTCGTGTAGCCGGCCAGCGGCACTGAGGGGAGCCGGTGGACGTGTGCGCCGTGGACGTGGTCAGGGACGTCTGTGTCCTGCGTCGACGGCGCGATCACCAKCACCTCGTCGCCGCGGTCCTGGAGATGCTCCAGGACCCTAAGGATGGAGTGCGTAACCCCGTTCATCTGCGGCAGGAATGATTCGGCGACTAATGCGATCCTCACGCCTCCACCGTCGCCGCGGCGGCTGACGGCGCGGGGTCACGGGTGTGGCCTGTGGGGGAAGAGTGGGTTAACACGCAGGTGCGGGGGATGGGTGGCTCAACACAGTTTGTCGGGGGCGACGACCCGAGCTTCGAGGGCTCGAACGAAGCCCGATTGGCCAAGGATGGTCGCTAAGCCGGACCTCGAAGCGGCCAATACGGGCAAATGGGTGAATGCCGTTCCCTGAACGGCGGCCACCCTGCCGACCCTGCCGCGGCTGGTCTCCCGGGAGCGTCAGCCGCTTGGCCCTTCTAGCCGCGCGCGTCTTTCTTGAGGACGTCCGGGAGCTCCTCGACGAAGACCGTCTGGGGCGGTTCGTAGTAGATCACCAGCACCTCCTCGCCGACGACGAAGACGCTCTCCTTATCGAAGGGGTGGGCGTGGAAGGCGCTCGTGCCGCCGAGGAACGGCAGCATGACTTCTCCGATGGTGCCCGGTCCGATGCGCCCGGTCACCCGGCCGATCTTGCCGGTCAGGCTCCGGTTGACCTCTCTATGCATCGGGGGCTCTCGGCGGCTGCTTTGCGGGTTCCCTGCCGTTCTTGAGTGCGGACCGGAGTGCGGGGAGGTAGTCGCCGACCTGTGCCAGGATACCGCCGACCATCCGGTTGATGCCTTCGCCTCCGTTGAGCACCGTGAACTGGCCGACGTGGGCGAACGGTTCCGCCGCTGCCGCGATGATGGCCGGCATGTTCTCGGCCAGCTGCTGGGAGATGACGGCTTCCTGGTTTGTTCCGAGCGCCTCGGCACGTGCCTTGATGCCATCCGCCTCCGCCAGGGCCTTGGCCTTGATGGCGGACGCCGCCGCGTCACCGCGGGCCTTCGTGGCCGCGGCCTCCGCTTCGCCGGTGACACGGGTGGCTCCCGCTGCGGCGGACGCCGCCGTCGCGTTGGCCTGGGCGGTGAGCTCGGTGCGGCGC
>NZ_JBFRFD010000479.1:0-2772 GCF_052114645.1 Arthrobacter sp. 2YAF22_2 | reverse complement strand
CGCTTGCTCCGCAACTGGGTGGACAGCCTGCGGGCGGGCGCCAAGAACGGCGCCGCCGCGGGCGCCGCCCCGGAAGAGACCGCCTAGATGTGGTCCTTGGTTCTGATGGGCCTTGCCGGCCTGCTGGTTGGCGGCGCCCTGTCCTTCCGGCAGCAGAAGAGCCCGCTGTGGGTCCAGATCGCGTTCTATGTCCTGGCCGGGATGTCGTTGCTGGCCGCCTATCTCCTGACGCTGCCGGCCAATTGAGCCCGGTACACTCCTGACCGCCCAACACCATGAGGACCCCACGATGACCACCGAAACCCCGCTTCCGGTACTTGAGCTGCTCCCCGCCGTCGACGTCGTGAACGGGCAGGCCGTCCGCCTGGTCCAGGGCGAAGCCGGCAGCGAAACGAGCTATGGCACGCCGCTGGAAGCCGCACTCAACTGGCAGGACCAGGGTGCCGAATGGGTCCACCTGGTCGACCTGGACGCCGCCTTCGGCCGCGGCTCCAACGCCGACCTGCTCCGTGAGGTCGTGGGCCGGCTCGACATCAAGGTGGAGCTCTCCGGCGGGCTCCGGGACGACGAGTCCCTCGAAAAAGCCCTGGACCTCGGCGTGGCCCGCGTGAACCTGGGCACCGCGGCGCTTGAAAACCCCGAATGGACCGCCCGGGTGATCGAGCGCTTCGCCGACAAGATCGCCGTCGGCCTCGACGTCCGCGGCACCACCCTCGCCGGCCGCGGCTGGACCCAGGAGGGCGGCGACCTCTGGGACGTCCTCGGCCGACTGGAAGAGGCCGGCTGTGCCCGCTACGTCGTCACCGACGTCACCAAGGACGGTACCCTGCAGGGGCCCAACGTCGAACTGCTGCGCCAAATGGTGGAACGCACCGGCAAACCCGTTGTGGCGTCCGGCGGCATCTCCAGCCTCGAGGACCTCCTGGTCCTGCGCTCTCTGGTCCCGCTCGGCGTCGAGGGGGCCATCGTCGGCAAAGCCCTCTACAACGGCAACTTCACCCTCCCCGAAGCCCTCGACGCCGCCGGCCGCCGCTAGGCCCGCCGCCGCCATGGAGCACAATACCCCGCCCGGCGGGCGCCCGCTGCCCGGCCACATCGCCGCCGCCCTCGCCGGCGCCGGGGGAGCGACGGACTCGGCCGGCCAGCCTTGGGCCGGCCGGAGCCTTAGCGGCGAAGACGCCAAGATCCACAACTTCGAGGACGACGACGGCGCCCCCGACGCCGGCTACCTCGCGGCGCTGGCGGCCCTGGAAACCGGCGGCGGTGACGAGGCTGCGGTGGTTGCTTCGTTGGCCACCGCGCGCGTCTTCGTGCCGATCCTTGCCCGGCTCGCCGAAGAAGGCGATGCCGTCGCAGGCACCCACGGCGAGGAGTTGCACGGCGACAAACAGGCCGACATGGCCCTTGTAACACTCCGGTCCGCCGACGGCCGGACCGCGCTGCCGGTATTCACCTCGGCCGCGGCCCTCGCCGCCTGGCACTCGGAGGCCCGGCCCGTCGCGGTGTACGCTGCGCGCGCTGCCCTTTCCGCCGTCGCCGAAGGCGCCGAACTGCTCGTCCTGGATCCCGGTTCCGCAGCCACTTTCGTGGTGCGCCGGCCCGCCGTCTGGGCCTTGGCGCGGCAGCAGGAGTGGACACCTAGCTACAGCGACCCGGCGGTGGAAGAAGCAGCACGGGCCGCGACGGCCGGCTTTCCGGTGCTCCGGCACGTGGAAATCCGCCCTGGCGGCGGAGTGGCGTCGGCGCAGGCCAGCGGCAGGCACCTGCCCGGCGGCGGTGCGGGCCCGGAACTGCGGCTGGTGCTGTACCTTGAGGACGGGCTCGATGCCGCCGCGGTGCAATCCCTGGTGGCGGCACTCAACAACGACTGGGCCCGGAATGAGATCTTCGCCGAACGGGTTGACTCGATCGAAATCAAGTTGCAGCGCGCAGCACCATAGCCTCCGGCCGGCACGGAGACCAGCCGGTGCTGTCGCGGGCAGTACAAGAAGGAATGCAGTCCCGTGAATTTCGCGCTTTACCGTGACCTGCTGGCAGTCAGGCCCATCAGGAACCTCCTGCTCGTCGGCATGGTCGCCCGGATCCCGCACTCAGTCGCGGGCGTGCTGCTGACCCTGCACATCGTCCTCACCCTGGGTCAGGGCTACGCCGCGGCCGGTGCGGCCGCGGCCGTCATGACGATCGGCATCGCCGTGGGCGCCCCCTGGCGCGGTCGCCGCGTAGACACCGTGGGGCTCCGCCGGGCCCTCATCCCGTCGGTTGTGTCCGAGACCGTCATCTGGTCGATAGTGCCGCACGTCAGCTACGAACTGTTATTGCCGCTGGTCTTCGTCGGCGGCCTGCTCACGCTGCCGATCTTCAGCGTCGTGCGCCAGTCCTTGGGCATCCTGGCCCGCGGTGAACAGCGCCGGACGGCCTTCGCCCTGGACTCAATCAGCACCGAACTGGTGTTCATGATCGGCCCTGCAGTGGGCGCCATCGTCGCCACCGCGGGCTTCTCCGTGCTGGGACTGACAGTGGTGGGCGTCGCCACCTCCCTGGCGGGCCTGTTCTTGATCTGGATCAACCCGCCCACCCGCAGCGCCCAACCCGACGCCGAGTCGGAGGCCGAGTTCGAAGCGGCCCAGCAGGAAGGCGCGGAGGCCGCCATTGTTGCCGCGGCGCCCGCCAACCTGCAAGAGGCAGCGGCAGAACTGGCCCCGCTGGCGGCCGCAGAACAGCGGCGGCAGGCCCGCCTCGGCCTGCGGCACARGGTAGCCCGCAACTTCAGCT
>NZ_JBFRFD010000478.1:0-2773 GCF_052114645.1 Arthrobacter sp. 2YAF22_2 | reverse complement strand
CCGTCGCGCCGTTCTGCCCTCAGCCGCGGCATGCCGGCGTCGGATCCGGCTTCCGGCTCCGAGAGTCCGATCCCCACGATGGACTCGCCGCTGCAGATCCGCGGGACCCATTCCCTGGCGACGGACGGTTGGGCATTCTGGGCGAGGATCTGGCCAACCAGGGAGCCCACCACCTGAACGTAGGAGACGTTGAAGTCGCCGCGGGCGATCTGTTCCAGGATCAGGCCGGAGGTAAGGCGGTCAAGGCCGCGTCCGCCGAGGTCCACTGGTAGTTCTGGGGCGATGAGGCCCAGGTCGCCCATTTCCCGCCGCAACTCGGCCTTGACGTGGCCGTCCTGCTCCCGCTGTTGGTAGCCCGGCGCGATCTTGTCAGCGTAATTCTTGGCTTCTTGCTGGTACTCGAGCTGTTGTGCGGTCAATGCAAAATCCATGGTGACTTCCTTGTCAGCGGGTGGATGCGGCGGTGGTCAGTGCGAGAGAACGTGGCGGTTGAACTCGGGCTTGCGCTTCTCGGCGAAGGCGGCGGCGCCTTCCTGGCCTTCGGGTGAGGCGGTGAAAAGGTCGAGGGCGGACATCGCCATGTTGCTCAGCCCGGCCTGGTGGTCGGTGTCCGCGTTGAAGGACTGCTTAAGGAAGCGAATGGCGGTGGGGCTCTTTTCGGCAATTTCGGCGGCCCAGGCCTTGGCTTCGTCGAGGAGCTTGTCGGCGGGGACCACGGCGTTGACCAGTCCCCAGCGTTCGGCCGTCGCGGCGTCGTACTGGCGGCACAGGTACCAGATTTCGCGGGCCCGCTTCTCGCCGACCACTCGCGCCAGATAGGCCGAGCCGAAGCCCGCATCGAACGAGCCAACCTTGGGCCCGGCCTGCCCGAAGGTGGCGTTTTCGGCGGCGATGGACAGGTCACAGAGCACATGGAGGACATGCCCTCCGCCGATGGCCACGCCGTTGACCGCGGCAATGACCGGCTTCGGAATATCGCGGATGAGCTTGTGAAGGTAGCCGATTTCAAACATTCCCGACTCGGTGGGGCCGTAGTCGCCCGTTTCGGCGCGCTGCTTCACGTCCCCGCCGGTGCAGAACGCCTTCTCCCCCGCGCCGGTCAGGATCACGGCCTGTACCGAGCGGTCGGCCCAGGCCAAGCGGAACGCCTTGATAAGTTCCTCCACGGTTTGTCCGCGGAAGGCGTTGTAGAGGTGCGGTCGGTTGATGGTGATGATGGCGGTGGCCGCATCGACTTCGTAGCTGATGTCTTCAAAAGTGGTCATGTCGGAACCTTTCGGYGGGTCAGTCGGATGGGAGAGAAGCCGGCGGCTAACAAGCAGCTGGGTTAGACCTGCTCGGCAAGCGCTCAGTCAAGATCGAGCAGGTGGGCGTACTGGCTCCGGTACTCCGGGGCGACGACGGCGCCGAGGGCCACCGCGGTCTGCTTGCGGACGTAGCTGGGAAAATCGAGCGAGCGTTCGAAGTACCAGTGCTTGAGGGCCCAGGCGTGGGCCAGGAGCAGGAGGTTGTAGGCGAAAAGGTCCACGTCGACGGGGACGAACCGCCCGGCGTCGATGGCTGCCTGGACGGTATCCCTCAGCGGCTGGGAGGTGGTCAGTTCGAGGTCTTTGATTCGGGTGCGGCCTTCCTCGCCGAGGGTCTTGGACTCCCGGTAGGAAAGAACGGCAGCGTGGCGGTGCTCGTCGATGACTTCGCAGAACGCGGCGAAGGCCGCAGCCACGCGTTCAACCGGATCGTTCCCGGCGGCATCGACGGCTGCCGGCGCTTTCGTGCCGAAGGCGTCGAGCACCTCCACGATGACGGCCAGCAGCAGGTCCTGCTTGTTGCCRAAGTAACGGTAGATCAGCCCCACACTGACGGACGCTTCGTCGGCCAGCGCCTGCATCGACACGGCGTGCGATCCGTCCCGTTCCATCAGCCGTGCGGCGGCGCTCAGCAACTGCCGCGTACGCAGGTTGGTTCTTACTTCGCGGGCCGCTGCTCCGGGATCATCGTTTACCGCGGAGATTGGGGTTGCCATCTTGGGGTCCTCAATTGAATAGTAGTTCACTAAAAATGAATCAATGTTCATTTTCAATGAGGATATATTCACTCCCAGTGGCCGTCAAGAGCTATCCCAGGTGTCGCCGATGCCGGTCCCGGGATCAGCGCGCGGCCGACGGACTCCTCAGGTATTCCGGTAAGGTTCCAGCCGAGGTTCCTACCGCCGGTCGAACGCCTCGAGAAGCCGTCCGACGGAGCTCCCCAGGTTCCACTCGGTGGCCAGGCGCTCCAGTTCGGCGCGGGACTCGCCCGCGACAGGGTGCAGTTCGGCGCCCGCCTCTTCGAGCGTCGGCAACTGCAGATCGCGGACGATCTTCACGACGGCCGGCGCGACCGTGAGATAGTCGGCCGCCGCGGCCAGCTTAGACCGCACACCGGAGGACAGCCCGCTGCCCGCGTCCGCCGCCGCGGCGAGCAGCCCGTCCAGAGTGCCGTAGTCGCCGAGCAGCGCCGCGGCCGTCTTCTCGCCGATTCCGGCGACGCCGGGCAGCCCATCGGAGGAATCGCCGCGGAGGGTCGCGTAGTCGGCGTACTGCGCGGGCAGCACGCGGTACTTTTCGACGATGACCGCGTCGGTCACGACTTCGAGGTTCCTCATGCCGCGCGCGGTGTAGATCACCCGCACCTGCCGGGCGTCGTCCACGGCTTGGAAAAGATCGCGGTCGCCGGTCACCACGTCAACCGGCACCCCGGCATGGCTGGCGTAGCTGCCGACGACGTCGTCGGC
>NZ_JBFRFD010000477.1:0-2776 GCF_052114645.1 Arthrobacter sp. 2YAF22_2 | reverse complement strand
CACCTATTCTTTTCCTTCAATCATGAGCAAGAATATCTTGCAACGTAGATTAGGAAGAGGATTCTTACTAATCGTGCCAACTTCCGGAAAAAAGGTGGTGAAAACCTGTGGCATCTTTACGCGATATAAAAGCGAAGATTAACTCGACAAAGAAAACGAGTCAAATTACGAAAGCGATGGAGATGGTATCTGCATCTAAGTTAAACCGTGCAGAACAAAATGCTAAATCTTTCGTTCCGTATATGGAAAAGATTCAAGAAGTAGTAGCGAGCATTGCGCAAGGAAGTAAAGGGATTAATCATCCAATGCTAAATGCGCGTCCTGTAAAGCGTACAGGGTACATCGTTATTACATCTGATCGCGGACTAGCAGGGTGGTCCAGCGCGTGCTGGGGGAGAACGGCGTCGAACTGGTTACCCGGATCGCCGGCCTGCTGCTGTCCGCGATTGCCGTGCAGATGATTGCCGACGCCGTGCACGCCTTCGTGAAGAGCTGGACCTGACGCAGCCGCCCCCAACTGACTCGCAGTTGTTGCCGTTTTGGGGCCCCAAAACGACAACAAATGCGGGTTAGTTGGGCTGGACTGCGGAGGGCTCGGGCTGGGCAGCGGAAGGCTCGGGCTGGGCGGAAGGCATCGCTGTGAAGTGCGCGTGCGCGCCGAGCCGTTTGGCCATGACGTCGAGGGCGGCCTGGTTCTGGTCGACGCAGACGAACTTCCGGTCAAGCTTCGCAGCCACGGCGCCGAGCGTGCCGGAGCCCGCGAAGAAGTCCAGACACCAGTCGCCGGGACGGCTGGAGGCTGCCACGACCCGGCGGATCAGGCCCTCGGGCTTCTGCGTCGGGTAGCCGGTCTTTTCCTTGCCGGTGGGCGAGACGATGGTGTGCCACCAGACGTCGGTGGGCAGCTTGCCGAGCTCGCGCTTCGCCGGTGTGACGAGGCCCGGCGCCATGTACGGCTCGCGGTCCACCTCGGCGCTGTCGAAGTGGTACTTCGCCGGGTTCTTCACGTACACGAGGATGTTGTCGTGTTTGGTCGGCCAGCGGAATTTGGCGCGGGCGCCGTAGTCGTAGGCCCAGATGATCTCGTTGAGGAAGCACTCGCGGCCGAAGATCGCATCCAGCATGACCTTGGCGTAGTGCACCTCCCGGTAGTCGAGGTGCAGGTACAGGGTGCCGTCGTCGGCCAGCAGCCGCCAGGCCTCCACGAGCCGCGGCTCCAGGAAGGACCAGTAGTCGCTGAACGCGTCGTCGTAGCTGTGCAGCGCGCCCTTGATGGTGTCGTAAGAGCGGCCCTTGAAGCCGACCCGGTCGCCCGCGCCACCGGTGTTGAACACCATCTTCGTTTCCTGGCGCTTCTGGACCCGGCCGGTGTTGAACGGCGGATCCACATAAATGAGTGTGAAGGCGCCGTCCGGCAGCGACGGGAGGTAGGCCGCGTTGTCCGCGTGTACCACCAGATTGYTGCCGTCCGGCGCCCAGACGGTTTCAGTCATGAAGGGATTAGGCCTCGGCGCTGCGTGCTGCGTGGCTCTCGCCGGTCACCACTTCGCCGTTGTGGCGGCGCGTGCGGGTGCGGCGGCGCGCACGGGTGGCCCGGTCTACCTCGGTCGGAGCGCCGTTCCTGGCCGCCGGGGCGGCTGCCTCAGCGGGTCCGGCTGCGGCTTCCTTCTCGGGGGAACGACGACGACGCTCGCCCGAGCGGCCGCCGTCGCGCCCACCATCGCGGCCGCCGGAGCGCCCGCTCTCGCGCCCGGCTTCACGGGAACCGCGGCCTCCGTCGCGTCCGCTGGCCTTGGCGCCGTCACGTCCGCCGTCGCGTCCGCTGTTTTGTGCGCTGCCGCGCGCGTGCTTCTTGCCGGTCTCGCCGAGGTCCTCAAGGACTTCGGCGTCGACACCGGCGAGCACCCGCTTGTCGCGGGGCAGGCGGCCCTTGGTTCCGACAGGGATGTCCAGTTCCTCGTACAGGTGCGGAGAGGAGGAATAGGTCTCGACCGGCTCCGGGTAGCTCAGGCCCAGGGCCTTGTTGATCAGGCCCCAGCGGGGCATGTCGTCCCAGTCGACGAAGGTCACTGCGGTGCCCTTGTTGCCGGCCCGGCCCGTGCGGCCCACCCGGTGCAGGTAGATCTTCTCGTCTTCGACGCATTGGTAGTTGATCACGTGCGTGACGYCRTCGACRTCGATRCCRCGGGCRGCGAYRTCGGTGGCRACSAGGACGTCCACCTTGTTGTTGCGGAAGGCGCGCAGCGCCTGCTCGCGGGCGCCCTGGCCCAGGTCGCCGTGGATGGCGGCGGCGGCGAAGCCGCGGTCCACGAGTTCCTCGGCCACCTTGGCGGCGGTGCGCTTGGTCTTGGTGAAGATGATGGTGCGGCCGCGGCCGCGGGCCTGCAGGATGCGGGCCACGACCTCGATCTTGTCCATGCTGTGGGCACGGTAGATCAGCTGGCGGATGTCGCGCTTGGTCAGGCCCTCGTCGTCCGGGTCGGCGGCGCGGATGTGCGTCGGCTTGGTCATGTAGCGGCGGGCCATCGCCACAACCGGGCCCGGCATGGTGGCCGAGAACAGCATCGTCTGGCGGACCGCGGGGGTGCCGGCGATGAGGGTCTCGACGTCCGGGAGGAAGCCTAGATCCAGCATTTCGTCCGCCTCGTCAAGGATGACCATCTTGACGTTCTTCAGGACGAGGTGCTTCTGCTTGTAGAGGTCAATGAGGCGGCCGGGCGTGCCGACAACAATCTCGACGCCCTTCTGCAGCGACTCAATCTGCGGCTCGTAGGCG
>NZ_JBFRFD010000476.1:0-2781 GCF_052114645.1 Arthrobacter sp. 2YAF22_2 | reverse complement strand
TGGCCGGTGCGTACGCCCATGACTTCAAGGACCCGACGGCCAGCCCCACTGCGACTCCGACAACGACCATGGCTGCCACCCGCAGCCGCGAATGATGGGCCCGGGTGTTGAAGTTCAGCCCTTGGCGGCCAGCCTTGTTAGGTGTGCTCATGCTGCGATCATTTCACCCCGGACCCGTCTGGCGTGCCCCAAGCCGGGCGTGTTGCCGTCAGTGCAGGTGGTCCTGCCAGTCACCGGGAAGGCGTGAGGCCGGGCCCGGGACACCCTGGCCTGGCGGATGGTGCGCCGGCGGTTCGAGGTCCGGTCCGTCAAAAAACGAGGAGCTGGGGTAGTCGAAGAACCAGTCTTCGCCGGGTTCGAAACTCCGGATGACCGGGTGGCCGCTGGCTTCGGCATGCGCGGTGGCATGTTGGCCGGGCGAATTGTCGCAGCAGCCGATGTGGCCGCATTGCGCGCACCGGCGCAGATGCAGCCACCAGCCTCCCCCGGCCTCGCATTCAATACAGCCGGTGCCGCTGGGTGGAACCGATTCGTCAATTCCAAGCTTGGCGTCCATCTGGCTTCCCCTCGGATTCGAGTGCCTTTCGGTCCTCGGTCCAGCCTACGCGTACAGCCAGTGGAGGGTCCGCGCCTGCGGCGTCTGGGTCTTTAGTCCCTGTTCGGGATACGGGCGGGGGCGTGAACTGTAATGGTCCTCCGGCCAACCATTCCCGGAGCAACCCCGGTCCTGACGACGCGGACCACGACCGCCGGCCGAGATCCCGGCCAGGCCATCAACGGGTATCAATTCCAAATCATTCGGTGCCCTTCCGCTAAGAAATCCGGGACCCTCCCCCGAGCAATCCGGGCCAGGGGACCGCCCACAGCCGGGCTGCCCGGGTCCGGCTGGGCACCGAAGATATGGCCTTCGTCAAAGGACCAGTCGACGGCTGGGGTTGGCGGGATGACGACGGCAACTGGCGCGACGACAACGACCATAACGGCTAGTGGACGGGCGACGACGGCTGCCGGCACGACAGGAACGGCTTCTGGGACCACAACGGACAGCGGCACGATAACAACAAGAACGACAACAACCGGAGCCACCGCCCAATCCGCTGGTAGCCAGGACAGTGAGGACGCCCGGTTGAGGGACCGGGGCACCTGAAAAGCCCGGGCGGCGGAGACAAATGCCTGCGCCGCCCCGACTATGCCCAGCCCCACTTCGGGCGTCCGCGCAGTTCTTAAGCGTTTCTTAAACGGCACGGGAAAGACTTGAACTAGACGCGCGACCGCGCGCCGCTGCCCCGAGCCGGAGGTTTCGATGACTGGACCCGCCCCTGTCGACCGCACTGCACCACACCAGGTTCCCGCCGGGCGCCCTGTTGCCCGGGAACGGTTCTGGGCCCTCCCCCAGGCCCGACACTGGCTGCTCGTGGGTGTCCTGCTCTGCGCGGCCGTCATCGCGCTGGGCCTGGCGGTGCAACTGATCCCCGGCGAAGCCCGGACCGAGCTCGGCGTGGACCAGGACCTCAGCCAGCACCACGCCGCCGCCCTGACCGCCGTCGCGATGGCAATCAACTTCGTTTTCGGCCCCGTGGCGGGACTCGCACTGGTCGGCGTCGCCGCCCTCTACATCTGGCTGGTACGCCGTGACCTGATCAAGGCCGTCGGCTTCGGCCTCGTGGCGTGCTCCGGCTGGGTGGCCAGCGAAGCCTTCAAACTCATCATCGCCCGGCAACGGCCCAACCCGGCGCTGCTCTTCGATCCCCTCGCCCCGGAGACCGGCTCCAACAGCTTCCCCAGCGGCCACGTTTCGTTCGCCGTCGCGCTGGCTTTCGCACTCTATTTCCTCGCCCGCGGCACCCGCTGGTCCAAGCTCATCGCCGTCGCCGGCATCGCCATGGCCCTGATCGTGGCGTGGTCCAGGGTCTATGTCGGGGTCCACTACCCCACCGACGTGGCGGCCTCGTTCCTGGCCGCAAGCGCAGCCGTGGTCCTGGTCGCCGGGCTGTGGAACCGCTTCGCTCCCCCGATCGTGGACCGCCTCCCGGCTGCCGTCTTCCTCCACTCACGCCAACGCTAAGGACGTAACCGTGCACAGCATCTATCTCTCGGGACTGGTTCCGGCCCTGACCGCCGCGGCCGGATCTCCTTCCCTGCTGGACCCGGCAAGCCTGCTCGCTGGGCTCGGTCCGGCGGCCCTTGGCGTGATCGCGGTGATGGTGTTCATCGAATCCGGCGTGCTCTTTCCGTTCCTGCCCGGCGATTCCTTGCTTTTCACCGCCGGGCTGCTGCACCAGCAGCTGCAGCTGGCGCTGCCGGTGTTGATCGGTGTGGTCACCGCAGCCGCCGTCGCCGGCGACCAGGTCGGCTACATGCTGGGCCGCGCCTTTGGACGGCGCTGGTTCAAGTACGACGCGAAGGTGTTGAAGACGTCCCACCTGACCACCACGGAGGACTTCTTCCGCCGCCACGGCGGCGCCGCCGTCGTGCTGGCCCGTTTCGTTCCCATCGTCAGGACCTTTGCGCCGCTGACCGCCGGCATCGGCCGCTACGGATACAAGGCCTTTACGCTCTGGAACTTCGTCGGAGCCCTGGCGTGGGCGACCTCCGTGACGCTGCTGGGCACCTGGCTGGGACAGTACGAGATCATCGCCAAGAACATCGACGTGATCGCCGTGGTGATGGTCCTGGTCTCCGTCCTGCCGTGGGGTGTCCAGTTCCTCAAGCAACGACGCCGGAACCGCCGTGCCGGCGCCGGCGCCCCGGCAGCGGAGCCGCATGACGGCGACGAAACCG
>NZ_JBFRFD010000475.1:0-2783 GCF_052114645.1 Arthrobacter sp. 2YAF22_2 | reverse complement strand
ATGTACTTCCGCTGTGAGACTTGTCTCACAGCGGAAGTACGCGTCTTCCGGCCTACTTGACCAGGCCCTTGTCCTTGAGCCAGGCCGCTGCGGCGTCCTTCGGGTTCTGCTTCTGGCTGCCGCCGACAGCACGGTTGAGGTTAATCAGGTCATCGGTGGTGAGCAGCTTGGAGACGTTGTTGAGGGCCTCCTTGGCCTTGTCCGTCATCTTGGCCTTGTTGTACAGCGGCAGGACCTGCTGGGCGATGAAGTTGTTCTTCGGGTCTTCCAGTACCACTAGGTCATTGTCCGCGATGGCCGGGGTGGTCGTGTAGATGTCGGCTACCTGGACCTGGTCCGTGAGCAGTGCCTTGACCGTGACGGGACCGCCGCCGTCGCTGAAGGGTTCCAGCTTCTTGGGCACGCAGTTGTAGTTCTTCTTCAGGCCCGGCAGCCCGTAGGCACGTTCGCTGAAGGTGGCCGGGGCGCCGACCACGATTTCGCTGCAGACCTTGGCCAGGTCCTCGATGGACTTCAACTTGTACTTCTCCGCGGTGGCTTTGGTCACCACCATGGCGTCCTTGTCCTCGGCCTTCGCGGCATCCAGCACGGCCAGGCCRTCAGGAAGCTTGCCCGGCAGGGCCTGGGCAATGTCGGCGGCGGAGACTTCGGTAGCGTCCTTGTTTACGTGCAGCAGCAAGTTTCCGCTGTAGTCGGGGACGACGTCGACCGAGCCGTCCTGCACCGCCTTGAAATAGACCTCGCGGGATCCGATGTTCGGCTTGGTGCTCGCCGTGACACCGGCGGCGTTGAGTGCCCCGGCATAGACCTCGGCGATGACCTGGCTCTCGGTGAAGTCGGCGGACCCGATCACGAGCGCCCCGCCCGCCCCGGAGGAGCCGCCGCTGGCAGGTGCCGAGGACAGGGGGTTGGACGAGCCGCCGCATGCGGACAGGGCAACGGCCAGTCCGACGGCGGCGGCCAAGCTGCCGAATGCGCGCCTGCCCAATGCTCGTTGGCGGATTTCCTTCATGACGTACCTCCTTGAACAACAGCCTCCGCGGTCGCGGGGTCTGTAAGATCAACCGCGGCCTGCTGGCCCCGGTTCGGTATGGCGGCGGCTCCGCGGGTCAGGAAGGCCCGCTGGAACAACACAAGCAAAAGGTCGACGGCGATCGCGAGCACCGCGATGAGCAGCGAACCGCCGAGCATCTGCGGGAAGTCGGAAAGGACGAGGCCGTCGAAGAGATAGCGGCCCAGGCCGCCCAGGTTGATGTACGCGACGACCGACACCGTCGCTATTACCTGAAGGACTCCCGTGCGGAACCCGCCGAACATCACCGGAAGCGCGTTCGGGAATTCGGCGCGGAAGAGGACCTGGAGTTCGGTCATGCCCATGGCCCGGGCAGCGTCCACAACGTTCCGGTCCACGCTGGAGATGCCCGCGTAGGTGCCGGCCAGCAGCGGGGGCACAGTCAGGATCACGAGCGCCCAGACCGGCGGCATCAGCCCGATCCCCACCAGCAGGACGAAGAGCGTCAGCAGACCGAGGGTCGGCAGTGCGCGCAGCGCGCCGGCGAGGGCCACCACCGCCACCCGGCCGCGGCCGGTGTGCCCGACGTAGAGCCCGATCGGGACAGCGATGGCGGTCGCGATCAGCATCACCAGACCGGTGTATTGCAGGTGTTCTGCGAGGCGCACGGGGATTCCGCTGCTGCCGGACCAGTTTGCCGGGTCGGCCAGCCAGGCGAGGGTGTCGGTCAACACGTTGCTCATACGGATGCCCCCGCCGCGGAGTCGGACAGCTTGCGGGCCGCGGCCGGCTCGCCGGAACCGTCGGAGCCGCCGGACTTGCCGGAGCCGGCCCGGGTCCAGGGCGTCAGGAGCCGCTCCAGGAGCACCAGCACGGCGTCCATCAGCAGCGCCAGCACGAGGATGGCGATAATGCCCACCAGCACTTCGGTGACAAAGTCGCGCTGGAGCCCCGAGGTGAACAACATTCCGAGGTTGCCGATACCGAGCAGGGCGGCAACGCTGACCAGGGAGATATTGCTAACTGAAACGACCCGGAGGCCGGCGAACATCACGGGCAGGGACAGCGGCAGATCGATCTGCAGGAAGCGGGCCAGGGGTTTGAAGCCCATGGCGACGGCGGCCTGTTCGAGGTCCTCATCGACCGAGTCGAAGGCATCCAGGGCGGCCCGTACCAGGAGCGCGACGGCGTAGATGGTCAACGCCACCACGACGTTGGCCGGATCCAGAATGCGGGTGCCCAACACCGTAGGAAGGATGATGAAGAGCGCCAGCGAGGGAATCGTGTAGAGCAGAGACGAGGCGGTCAGGATCACCGTGCGCAGGGTGCGGTTCTGCCGGGCCAATTGGGCCAGCGGGATGGAAATCAGCAAGCCAAACAGCATCGGCAGAATTGCCAGGACAAGATGCTGGCCCGCGAGGCTGAAGACCTGCCCGCTATTGGCCAGGAACCATTCCATCAGAGCGCGCCCTGCCGGACGCGGCGGGCCGTTTCGATCACTGCGAGCACTTCTTCGGCAGTGATCACGCCGGCCACCCGACCGTCCGCATCCACGGCGACGCCCAGTCCGGACGGTGAGGACAAGGCCGCGTCCAGCGCACGCCGGAGCGTCTCGCCCTTGTGGAACAGCGAGCCGCCCGGGACTTTGTTGGGGCCAGCGCCGGGCGCGCTCCAGCCGAGCGGCCGCCCATCCCCGTCCGCCACGAGCTGCCACTCGTCCGCCCGCGGACCTCCGTCACGGTCAAGTTCAGCGAGGCTGATGGTGTCTACC
>NZ_JBFRFD010000474.1:0-2798 GCF_052114645.1 Arthrobacter sp. 2YAF22_2 | reverse complement strand
AAAGTGGGCCGCCCTGCGCGAGTCCGTGGACAAGGTCGCCGAAGTGCAAGCCGCCGCCGTCGGCGTCGAACCGTCCGGAAAGCCTTCCACGAAGGCGTACTGAGACGGCCCGGGCGCCGGGTAAGCCGCCCGGCTTCCCCGGCGCCCGGGGACAGCGGGGTCCGGGCGTCCGCCCGCGGCCCGTCCGGGCTGTAAAATTGTGCCAATGAGCACCCCCGATCTGCCCCCCGCTGAGTTGACCCCCGCGGAAATCGCCGCCTGCCTCAAGGTGCTGGACAGCATTCATGTCTACGACGAGGAACACCCGGACTACCTGGCGATCCGGCGCGCGACCGGCAAGATGTTCAAGGCGGTCAAGCGCCACCGGCGAGTCACCAAACGGGACCTGATCGCCGAGGCGGACCGCGCCGTGATCGCGCAGACCGCCACCGCCGCGCCGGACCGGATCGACGACGAGACGCGCGGCAACAAGCTGGCGCCCTCGGCCACCGGCGAGGTCGCCGGGCATCTGATCAAGTCGCGGCCGTGCTACATCTGCAAGCAGCACTACACCCAGGTTGATGCCTTCTACCACCAGCTCTGCCCCGAATGCGCTCTCTTCAGCCACAGCAAGCGGGACGCGCGGACGGACCTGAGCGGCCGACGCGCGCTGCTGACCGGCGGACGGGCCAAGATCGGCATGTACATTGCGCTCCGGCTGCTCCGCGACGGCGCCCACACCACAATCACCACGCGTTTCCCGAAGGACGCCGCCCGGCGCTTCGCCGCGATGGAGGACAGCGCCGACTGGCTGCACCGGCTGCGGATCGTGGGCATCGACCTGCGCGATCCGTCACAGGTGATGGCCCTGACGGATTCCCTCGACGCCGCCGGGCCGCTGGACATCATCATCAACAACGCCGCCCAGACGGTCCGGCGCTCAGGCAACGCCTACCAGCCGCTGGTCGACGCCGAAGCCGAGCCGCTGCCCGCGGAACTCCAGCCGGCCAACGGCGGCCCCGAACTGGTCACCTTCGGCCACGCCCATGACAAGCACCCGCTGGCGCTGGCCAGCTCGGTCCTGGACCATCCGGTGCTGGCGGGCGACGCCATCACCTCGTTGGCCCTGTCCACCGGCTCCGCGTCGCCGGAGCGGATCGCCGCCGGCACCGCGATCGACGCCGGCGGCCTGGTCCCGGACCTCGCCAGCATCAACAGCTGGACGCAGGTGGTGGACGAGGTCGATCCGCTCGAGATGCTCGAAGTACAGCTCTGCAACGTCACCGCACCGTTCCTGCTGGTGAGCCGGCTGCGGGCGGCGATGAAGCGCTCCACGGCCCGGCGCAAGTACATCGTCAACGTCAGTGCCATGGAGGGCCAGTTCTCGCGCGCCTACAAGGGACCCGGGCACCCGCACACGAACATGGCCAAGGCCGCGCTGAACATGATGACGCGCACCAGCGCCAAGGAAATGCTCGAGTCGGACGGCATCCTGATGACCGCCGTCGACACCGGCTGGATCACCGACGAAAGGCCGCACTACACGAAGGTCCGGCTGATGGAGGAGGGCTTCCACGCCCCGTTGGACCTCGTGGACGGCGCGGCCCGGGTCTACGACCCGATCGTCATGGGCGAGGCCGGCGAGGACCAGTACGGGGTCTTCCTGAAGGACTACAAGCCCAGCCCCTGGTGAGGATCGCACTGGCCTCCGCTGCCCGTAGCAGAGCTTCCGCGGCGCTGCCACGGGCCTTATGGCCCTAATGAGGGCCCGCGCGCTGTCCGTAACGTGGAGCTGTGAATACGACGACGACGCCCCCGCCGAATTTCCAGCTGTCCATGGACCAGTGCTGGGTACTGCTCGACAGCGAGGTGGTGGGGCGGATCGCCATGATCGTGGACGGCCATCCGGAGGTCTTCCCGGTGAACTTTGTCCTGCAGCGCCGTTCAATCGTGTTCCGCACGGCCGGCGGCACAAAACTCTGGGGCGCCATTACCGCCAAGCCCGTGGCGTTCGAAATCGACGGCTATGACACGCATGAGCAGTCGGCGTGGAGCGTCGTCGCCCGCGGCGACGCCGAACTCATCGAGGACCAGGCCGACAAGGACGCTGTTGACGAGTTGCTCTTGGAACCGTGGCAGCCGGGCGAGAAGAACTATTACGTGCGGCTGGCCCCGAAGGCCCTCACCGGGCGCCGTTTCAAGGTCAACAACCCCGATGTCTGGCACACCAGGCTCGCCGACCCGCGGCGCGCCTCCTTCGAATAGCCCCGACTTCGAATAGCCCGGACCGGTCCGGGGCAGCCCCGTTAGCGCCGTTCCGGCGCGTGCACCACCAGGACCGGGCAGTGTGCGTGGGCCACCAGGGCGGAGCTTACCGAGCCCAGCAACAAGCCGCCAAAACCGCCATGACCGCGCCGGCCCAGCACCAGCATGTCAGCGCTGCGGCTCTCATCGATCAGGGTCCTGCGCGGATTCCCCTGCACCAGGCGGGTTTCCAGGCTGGCCGGCGGGTTTTCGCCGAAAGCCTTCACGACGGTTTCCTGCAGGATCTCTCCCGCGCGGACGTCGAAGTCATCGATGCCCATGGCAACGTAGCCGTCGTAGACCGGCGGGAATTCCCAGCAGGCCAAGGCCACGACCTTGGCTGCCAGCGGGGCGGCCAGCGTCCCGGCCTGCCGCAGCGCCTCCACCGAAGCATCCGATCCGTCGACCCCGACCAGGATGGTCCGGGTGCCTGTAGCCTCGCTCATGACCGGTCCTTTCGTCGTGCCCCCAGGGCAATTCTCACCCTTCCGGCCGGCGGGGCGCCGTGCTAGGGC
>NZ_JBFRFD010000473.1:0-2810 GCF_052114645.1 Arthrobacter sp. 2YAF22_2 | reverse complement strand
GCCATGGCGAAGCCGAGCTGGCGGAGCCCTTCGTGGCTCGTCGCGGAAATCTCGAACACCTTGTAGCCGCGGGATTCGAGTTCCGGACGGACGAATTCGGCCATGTCCTTGCCGTCGGGCAGGTCAACCTTGTTCAGCGCGACCAGCCGGGGGCGGTGGTTCAGCGGGACGACTTCGCCGTCGGTCCCGCTGTAGCTCATGTCCACGGCGTACTTCTCGAGCTCGGCTTCAATGATGGCGAGGTCCGAGAGCGGGTCACGATCCGATTCGAGCGTGCCGCAGTCCAGCACGTGCACGAGGGCGGCGCAGCGCTCGACGTGGCGCAGGAAGTGGTGGCCCAGGCCCTTGCCCTCGCTGGCGCCCTCGATCAGGCCGGGCACGTCGGCGATGGTGAAGCGTACCTCGCCGGCCTGGACGACGCCCAGGTTCGGGATCAGGGTGGTGAAGGGGTAGTCGGCGATCTTGGGCCGGGCGGCCGACATGGCCGCGATCAGGCTGGACTTGCCGGCGGAGGGGAACCCGACCAGGGCGATGTCAGCGATGGACTTCAGTTCCAGGACCAGGTCGCTGGATTCGCCTTCGATGCCGAGCAGCGCGAAGCCGGGGGCGCGGCGCTTCTGCGAGGACAGGGACGCGTTGCCGAGGCCCCCGATGCCGCCGGCGGCCGCGATGTATTCGGCGCCTTCGCTGACGAGGTCGGCGAGGACGTCGCCGGACTTGGTCTTCACCACGGTGCCCACGGGCACCGGCAGGATCAGGGTCTCGCCGTTTTTGCCGCCGCGCCAGTCGCCCATCCCGGGGCCGCCGTTGGTGGCGTGCCGGTGCGGGGCGTGGTGGTAGTCGAGCAGGGTGGTGGTCTGGGGATCCACGCGCAGGATGACGTCGCCGCCGTTGCCGCCATTGCCGCCGTCGGGACCGCCGAGCGGCTTGAACTTCTCGCGGTGGACGGAGACACAGCCGTGGCCGCCGGTACCGCCGGATACGTGCAGTACTACCCGGTCTACAAAGCTCGCCACGTGGATCTCCTCAGTGCTGTTCCCTGGTCCCGCGAGGGCCCAAGATGATTGTAATGCGGTTAAAACACCGGTGGAGCGGACCTAATGGCCCGCCCCACCGATTTAGAACTTGTTGTTACTCTGCAGCTGCAGCAGCCACGATGTTCACAACGCGACGACCGCGGCGGGTGCCGAACTCGACAGCGCCGGGGGTCAGGGCGAACAGGGTGTCGTCGCCGCCGCGGCCAACGCCGGCGCCSGGGTGGAAGTGGGTGCCGCGCTGGCGGACGATGATCTCGCCTGCGGAAACTACCTGGCCGCCGAAGCGCTTGACGCCGAGGTACTGGGCGTTGGAGTCACGACCGTTGCGAGTGGAACTCGCGCCTTTTTTATGTGCCATTTGAAATGCCTGCCTTTAAATTCTGGGGAATCTGCTGAAAACCTGAACAGTAACGGGAAGTTACTTGATACCGGTGATCTTGAYCTTGGTCAGTTCCTGACGGTGACCCTGRCGCTTCYKGTARCCGGTCTTGTTCTTGAACTTCTGGATGACGATCTTSGGACCACGGAGGTCTTCSAGGATCTCAGCCGTAACCKTKACSTTGGCCAGKTCCGCAGCAGCAGACGTGACCTTGTCACCGTCCACCAGGAGCAGTGCGGGCAACTCAAAGGTGCTGCCGGCTCCACCGGGGACGCGGTTCAGGGTAACGAAGTCTCCAACGGAAACCTTCTCTTGGCGGCCGCCTGCGCGGACAATCGCGTACACCACTGGGGAACTCACTTCTCTCGACGTTTATTACTAGATTTGCGTGCGGAACCTGGGGCCAAAGACTTTGGACCGGCTCACGCTGTGCCTCAACGCCGGTGGATTCCCCGGGGGAACCCATGAGCTATCCTGTGGAAAATCCGGCCCGTAGCTACGGGTGAACTGTTCCTCAAGGTCATAACCCAAGTGTTGGCGTAAGCACCGAAGATCAAGACTACGCTAATTTCGCCTTCGGCCGCAAACGAGGCTGGTACCGGCGGGTAGTGCGTGACGGGAGCCACACCCTGTCCCCGGGGGGCTAAAGCTGGGCTGCCGCAGCGACTTCCGGAACCGCGCCCCATTATCCTACCGGTTGTTCCGGCCCGGTCCGTTCAGGCGTGCAGCCTCGGCGCGTCGAAGAACTCCACCTCGTAGCGGGTGGACTGCGCGAAGGCGACCGCCATTGCGGCGCGCTCCCCCTCGGACCCCCGCAGTGCTGCCGCATCCGTGTACCTGACCGCCTCCCGCGTGGACTCCGCGAAGGCCTCATCCGCGTAGGTCCCCAGCCACTCTGCATACGGGTGCGTGGCCGGGGCGCCGGCGGCGAGGAATCCACGCTGCAGCGTGGGGCCGACCTCGGCGTAGAGCCAGAAGCACGGCAGCGCCGCGGCCACGAGCACGCCGTAGCTGCCGGCGAGCGAGGCCGCATGCAGGTGGTCCACGTAGGCCTTGGTGACCGGTCCCGGCTCCGCCTGAACCGTGCGGCCGGCCAGCCAGTTCCGGTGCAGCTGGGTTTCGACTTCGAGGCACTGCTGCGCCGACCGGGACCAGAAGAGTTGTTCGGCTTCGGACGGCGCGAGCGCGGAAGCCCGGGACAGCACCCTGGCGTAGCCGTTCAGGTACAGGGCGTCCTGGCCGAGGTAGTAGGCGAAGTCCCGCTCCGGCAACGTGCCGTCGGCGAGTCCCTTGATGAAATCCAGGTCGTAGATCGCTTCCAACCCCGCCGCGGCGTGCCCGTCGAGTGCCGCGGCGAAGTCCCCCACGGCGGGCGCGGGCGCGACCGGCACGGA
>NZ_JBFRFD010000472.1:0-2831 GCF_052114645.1 Arthrobacter sp. 2YAF22_2 | reverse complement strand
ACTCCCGGAGGCGGCGGATCAGCCAGCTCAACAGCGCCATGCCGAGCGCGGCTCCCAGCAGTGGGACGGGGAGGGCATTGGCGGTCACCTCGGCCCGGGTCAGCACGGCGGCGAGGCCCACCAGCCCAAAGACTGCGATCACGGCCAGGCCGGCGAAGCGTCGGCGCCATTCCAGCACCCCGGCCAGCGCCGCCAGCGCCGCGATGACCAGGCCCATGCCGCTGAGCAGCGCCAACTTGTCCGCCGTGCCGAAGAGCGCGATCACCCCGTCCTTGACGCCCGGCGGGACGGCGTCGATCACGGCCCCGCCGACGGCTGTCACGGGCGACACGGAGGGGCTGAGGAGCCCGGCGGCCAGTTCGCCGAGGACGACGCCGGCGCCGACGGCGGCCACCCCGGCCGCCGCGGCCCACCACACGGTGCGCCGTCCGGCCGGCGTCGGCGTTCCGCTGGCGGTCGCATCCGGGGCGACCCGGGAGGTGTTCATACGTCCAGCATAGGTTCGCAATCCTCCGGGCGTGATGCCCGGCCCGCTTTGGCGTAGCCTGACGTTATGAGTGTTCAGCTTGGCATGCCCCGGCCCCGCCCGGACAGCCGACCCGGCGATGGCCGTTCAGCGCCGCAACCGGCCGGGCGCCCGGCGGATATGGCCGCCGGACTTGTGGACCGTTACGGCCGCCGCGCCACCGACATGCGGCTCTCGCTGACGGATAAATGCAACCTTCGCTGCAGCTACTGCATGCCGGCCGAAGGCCTGGAGTGGCTGGCCAAACAGGCGGTCATGACCGCGGAAGAGATCGTGCGGATCGTGCGGATCGGGGTCGACATGCTCGGCGTCCGCGAACTCCGACTCACAGGCGGCGAGCCGCTGGTCCGGGCCGACCTGCTGGACATCATTGCCGCGCTTCGCCAGGCCCACCCGGACCTTCCGATCTCCATGACCACCAACGCCGTCGGGCTCGACAAGAAGGCGGCCGGGCTGAAGGCCGCCGGCCTCACCCGGATCAACGTGTCCTTGGATTCACTGCACGAGGAAACCTTCACCAAGCTGACCCGCCGCCCCTTCCTGAACCGGGTCCTCGCAGGCGTGGACGCCGCCTGGGCCGCCGGCCTGGGTCCCGTGAAGCTCAACGCCGTGCTGATGCGCGGCATCAACGACGTCGAATCCCCCGCCCTGCTCGCGTGGGCGCTGGACCGCGGCTACGAGCTGCGTATCATCGAACAGATGCCCCTGGACGCCGACCACGGCTGGACCCGCCGGAACATGATCACCGCCGCGGAAATCCGGGAACTGCTCTCCGTCGACTACGTGCTCAGCGCCGATCCGCGGGACCGCGACGGCGCCCCGGCCGAGCGTTTCGAGGTCCGCGCCCGGGTCCCCGGCACGGACGCGGCCACCGGCCCCGTGCTCGGCACCGTGGGAATCATCGCCTCGGTCACCGAACCGTTCTGCGCCGACTGCCGCCGGACCCGCATCACGGCCGAGGGCAAGATCATGAGCTGCCTCTTTTCCCGGGAGGAGACTGACCTGCTGGGGCTCCTGCGCGACGGTGCCAGCGACGACCAGCTCGCCGAACGCTGGCAGGACGCCATGTGGCTCAAGCCCAAGGCCCACGGCATGGACCACGTCGGGCTGGGCGCCCCGGACTTCGTCCAGCCGGACCGCAGCATGAGCGCCATCGGAGGCTGAAACCCCTGTGAATGTACGCTACTTCGCTGCCGCGCGCGCCGCTGCCGGCACCGACGAGGAAAAATTCGAACTCTCCGACGGCGCCGCGCTACCGGCCCTGCTGGAGGCGATCCTCGCCGTCGAGCGCCCGGACCCGCCGGCGGGCACCCCGCCGCTGGCTCGCATCCTGTCCCGTTCAAGCTTCCTGCTCAACGAGGTGGCCGTGCGGGACCACGCCGCCGCGGTCCTGGCGCCGGACGACGTCGTCGACGTGCTGCCGCCGTTTGCCGGCGGCTAGGCACCCTTGGCTAGGGCCTCACCTGCCGGCGAGGGCCTCCCGCACACTTTCCGCCACGGCCCCGGCCCCGGCGGCGCCCATCACAATCGTGTAGTGGTTCACGTCCGGCACCTCGCGGACCCGCAAGGTCGGCAGCTTCGCGGCCCAGTCCTCGAGGTAGCCGGGCGCGTAGAGTCCGGCCGGCTCGTTGAGCAGGCCGCGCGGCGCCCGGAGGACCTGGGTATCCACCATGAGCTCATCCAAGGCCTTCAGCAGCGACGCGCCGCGGTGCAGTTCGGCACTGTCCTCCGCCATCGCCTGGTAGCGGGTAGCCGGACGCAGTTCCGGCTCCTCGCCGGTGAGGTCATAGTCCACGTAGGCCTCCACGAGCGGGCCCCAGTCGGCGCTGAACGCCGGATGCTGCCGCCAGAAATTGCGGTACACCTCGCGGCTGGGAAAGGTGGCGCTAAGGCGCTCGGCGGCCGGTCCCAGCACCGCGGCAACGATCTCCTCGTCCGAGAGCCCCGCCGGGACCTGGAGCGGCAGGCCGCCGTCCACCAGCACGAGCGAGCGGACGTGTTCCGGGAACCGGTTCGCCAGGACGAGGGAGGCGAAGGCACCCATTGAATGGCCGACGACGACGACGGGCGCCGGTGCCAGCTCCGCGAGGACGGCCGCGAGATCCGCCGCGTGCGTGGGCATGCCGTACGGTCCGGGCAGTGCGTTGCTGCGGCCGCGCCCGCGCAGGTCCGGAGCGATGATCCGCACCTCCGGCAGCGCCTCGACCAGGTACGGCCAGGCCTTGTGCGACGCCGTCACCCCGTGGACGGCGAGGATCGTCGGGGCATCGGGGTCCTCCGGGCCCCACTGCGCGGTGTGCAGCGT
>NZ_JBFRFD010000471.1:0-2838 GCF_052114645.1 Arthrobacter sp. 2YAF22_2 | reverse complement strand
CGGTGCGGCCGTCCCAGGACGGCGGCTGCGGTGGCGACGTCGCCCTGACGCAGCGCTTCCCGCACCCAGGACGAAGAACACCGGCGGTCGCTCGAGCCGCCGTCGTGGTCGGTGCCCTCGCTGCGGTGCACCGGGTAGCCTTCGGAACCAAACTCACTGATGACCTGAACCTCGAAGCCGAGCTTCGCCCCCAGCTCCTTCATCGTGTCCAAATCCCCCGAGTTGCCGCGCCCGAAGCGGGTGTCGTGGCCGATAACCACGTGGCTGGCCTTGAGCGCGTCGACGAGCACGGAGGAAACAAACTCCTCCGGCGTGAGGCTGGCCAGTTCGAGCGAGTACTTCATCACCAGGATGGCGTCCAGGCCCAGTTCGCCGAGGGCAGCGAGCTTGTCCTCCAGACCCATGATCAGCTCGGGGGCGGATTCGGGGCGGTGAACTTGCGCCGGGTGCGGATCGAAGGTGATCGCGACGGCGCGCGCCTGGTTCAGGCGCGCGGTGCGGATGAGCTGCGAGAGCACCTGTTGGTGGCCGCGGTGCACGCCGTCGAAGTTGCCGATTGTGACCACGGACGGGCCGAAGCCAGCCGGGACCTCGGACAAATCGTTCCAGATGTGGACCATCTACCTCGCCTTTTGCTGCCTGCAATGAACTCCCCCGGAGTGGTCGGGCCGGCTCCGGAACTCTCTAAGATTACCCGCAATCATCCCGGTTCACGGACGCCAGCCGACCCCTCGGCGGACCCTTCCGGCTCGTCAGCCCCGGGTCTACGATGCAAGGGCACGAGTCCTGCGACGGCGATGCGGCCGCCGCCGCCAAGAATGCCCGCGGGCTGCCCGCGGCTGAAGGAGAAGAACATGACTGAACTCCAGGACATCCTCGGGCAGATCCCGGTCGACCAGATCGCCGGCATGCTCGGGACGGACCGGCAGACGGCCAAGACGGCGGTGGAGGCTGCGGTGCCCACGCTTCTCGCGGGGCTGCACAACAACGCGCAGGCGCCCGACGGCGCGGCTTCCTTGGAGTCCGCGCTCGGCCAGCACCGGAACGGGTTGCTCGACGGCGGCGTGGACGCGGCCCAGGTGGACACGGCCGACGGCGAGAAGATCGTGAACCACGTATTCGGCGGCCAGCAGGACCAGGTGGCCCAGCAACTGGCGGGCACGACGCAACTCGGCGGGGTGGGCGGCGACCTGGTCCGCAAGCTACTTCCGATGCTGGCACCGATCGTCATGTCCTACCTTGCCAACAAGGTTTTGGGCGGACGCGGCCAATCGGGCGGCGGTATCGGCGGAGGGCAGTCCGGCACACAGTCCGGGGGCGGCGGAATTGATCTGGGCGGCATCCTCGGCGGGATTCTCGGCGGCGGTGCGGGCGGCGCCGGCGGCTTGGGTGGTCTGGGCGGCATCCTTGGCGGGCTTCTCGGCGGGGGCGCGGGCGGCGGGCAGCAGCGCACGGCAAGCGGCACCGCCGCCCCGGACCCTGGCAGTCCCGCCGGTAATTTCCCCGGCAATGCCGAGGAGCCAGGGCTGCAGCCCCAGGCAGCAGGGCCAGAGCAGCCGGACGACGGCGGCCCCCGCCCCGGCGAGTTGATCGACGTCGACCTCCCCGGCCAGCAGCAGGCGGACGCGCCGCAGGACGAACAGGAGGACACGCGGAAGAACGAGGGCGGCCTCGGCGGTTTGTTAGGCGGTCTTTTCGGGAAGAAATAGAGGGGCCCGAACGGCTGGAACACCGGGAGGTGGGCCCGCGGCACTGCTAGAGTCGGCGGTAATTCGGCTCATTGTTGGGGGACACTTTGAAGAACAGGCTCTTGGCCGCCGTCGTGCTGGCCCTTGTATCGGTTGGTGCGCTGAGCGCCTGCGGTGTCCAGTCCGCCGCCAGCGTGCAACCGGAGCGATCCGGGCAGTCCACAACGTCCCGGCTCGACGGCCACGTCGGCGGGTACGAAGGCTGGTGGAACGCCACGCCGGCCTCCGGGGCCACCGCGGCGCTTCCGCAGGAAACTGTTGCCGTCAACACCGAGACGAACCAGGTGGTGGACGCCTTCAACCGCAGGATCAACGATGCGGGCCGACCCACCAAGCTCTCAGACGTGAGATACACCGTCACGCCGGACACGGCGTGGCCGGAACACTCCGTCGTCATTATCGACACAGCCACGGACCGAGTAATTGCGGACTTCCGGGTAGACGCTAAGGGCGAGCCGATCCGCTAAGGCCGGCGTGGACCGGCGGAGCGCTGTGCCGGACTACCGGCCGGGCTGGGGCCCCGCATCCGAGAGCCGCTGGAGCCACGATTCGAGTTCGCGGGGATGGCGGAAGAGCAGGACCTCGGCGTTGCCTGGGGCGTTTCGCAGTGAGCGCATGACCTGCCGCTTACGGCTGAAGGAGCGAAAATGCCAGCCAATGATCGAGTCGCGCGCGAAGAGTCGTTTGAAGGATTCCTGGTTGCCGTTGCAGACTTCTTCCCGGGCGATGACCCGGCGGACCGAGCGGCGGATCAGCCTGAGCAGCGAAAGCCACCGCGGATAGTCCAGTCCCACGATCAATTCCGCTCGGGGGACGATGAGGTCACGCCACACTCCATAGGCACTGTCGAGGACCCACTGATCCTGGGCCGCGATACGCGCTGCCAGTTCCCGCTGCTCGTCGGTGCTCGGTTGCCGCCACCCCGGAAGCCAGCCGACGTCGTCGTCGGCGGAGAATTCGGGCAGCCCCGTGCGGTCCGCATAGGCGCGGGCCGCGGAGGATTTGCCGCTTCCGGTGACGCCATAGAAGAGGACCCGTGAGGGGGCAGTGGTCGGGTTCCGGGGGTGCACGCACATCAGCATGCCACACT
>NZ_JBFRFD010000470.1:0-2839 GCF_052114645.1 Arthrobacter sp. 2YAF22_2 | reverse complement strand
GTGGATGAGTGGCTCCGCGACGGGCTGCTGGTGGACCTCTACCAGACGGTCCGGAACAGCATCCGCATCTCGGAGAACTCCTACAGCATCAAGAAGCTCGAGCCGCTCTACATGGGCACCAATCTGCGTTCCGGCGAGGTGAAAGACGCCGGTGCCTCGGTGGTGGCCTACGCGCACTACTGCGAGGCGCGCGACGCAGGCCGGGCCGAGGACGCCGCCGCGATCCTCGCCGACATCTCCGACTACAACGAGTACGACTGCCTCTCGACGCTGGAACTGCGGGACTGGCTGCTTCTGCGGGCCAAGGAACGCGGGATCGAGCCTCGCGACGGGGGACCCGCTTCGGCGGCCGATGCCGGCGGGTCACCGGACGACGGCGGCTCCCCGGCCGGCGGGGCGGCACTTGGACCGGCCGAGGCGGCGCTGATGGCGTATACCGAACCCGGCAGCGGGTTGCCCGCCGACGACCGGAAGGCCGTCGCCATGCTGGCGGCCGCCGTCAGCTACCACCGCCGCGAGCGCAAGTCGTTCTGGTGGGCGCACTTCGACCGGTGCGAGCAGGGTCCGGACACCCACGAGCGCGACCGGAACGTGTTCCTCGTCGAGTCCGCGGAGATCCTCGGCGACTGGCAGCAGGCAGGCAGGAAGCTTCCTGAGCGGCGGGTCAAGCTAACCGGCACGGTGAGCCCGGGCTCGGACCTGCGCGAGGGCAGCAACTGGTTCCGCATGTACGATCTGCCGCTTCCCGCCGGGCTGGAAGGCACCGGCAAGGACGGGACCGGCCGGAGCGGCTGGTTCGGCACGGAGGTCCTGGAACTGGGACACGAAGACGGCAAAGACACCGTCATCATCCGGGACCGCCTGCACCGGAATATCCCGCCCCACAACGACTTGCCCATCGCCCTGACCGAGGACCAGCCGCTCGCCACCAAGAGCCTCGAGCAGGCGCTGGAGATTCTTGCCGCCAAGGTCGCGGTGGCGCTGATGTCCGGCGCCATCCCGCACCACCCTGCACTGGACCTGGTCCGGCGACTGCCGCCGAGGCTGGCCGGACGTGCCCCGCTGCCGCAGCCCGGCGACGGACCGGACCGTTTCGTTGACGCCATCACCGCCGCGGTCCTGCGTCTCGACCACTCCTACCTGGCCGTACAAGGTCCTCCCGGAACCGGCAAGACCCACGTGGGCTCCCATGTCATTGCCCGTCTCGTTGCCCGCGGCTGGAAGGTCGGGGTCGTCGGCCAGTCGCACGCCGTGGTGGAGAACCTGCTGAAGACTGCTGTCACGAAGGCCGGAGTTGGCCCCGCCCTGGTGGCCAAGGATGTGAAGCACGACAATCCTTTGCCGTGGCAGTCTCGCACCGCCAAGGATGTTGCGGAATTGCTGGGGTCCCCCGGTGGGGCATTGGTCGGCGGCACGGCGTGGACCATGACCGGCGCCACCGTTCCGCCCGGCTCACTCGATCTGCTGGTGATCGACGAGGCCGGGCAGTTCTCGCTGGCCAACACGCTGGCGGTGGCGCAGGCCAGCAGCCGGCTGCTCCTGCTCGGCGACCCGCAGCAGTTGCCGCAGGTCAGCCAAGGCAGGCACCCCGAACCGGTCGATGAGTCGGCGCTGGGCTGGATTTCGGCCGGCCACGCGACGCTCCCGCCGGAACTGGGCTATTTTCTGGCCGACTCATGGCGGATGAACTCCGACCTGTGTCGGGCGGTCTCGGCGTTGTCCTACGAGGGCAGGCTGCGATCCGCCCCTTCCGCAGATCTTCGCCGCCTGGACGGAGTTCCCGCCGGGATCGAGACGGTAATGGTGCGCCACAGCGGCAATACGACGTCGTCACCTGAGGAGGCCGCCGAGGTCGTACGGCAGGTGCGGCGGCACCTGGGGCTTCCGTGGCACACCCCGGAGGAGACGCGGCCGCTCGAAGTTGGGGACATCCTGGTGGTGGCCGCCTATAACGCCCAGGTGAACCTCGTTCGCGATGCCCTGGACCGGGCGGACCTGTCCGGCGTGCGGGTCGGAACCGTGGATAAGTTTCAGGGCCAGGAGGCAGCGGTGGTGATCGTCTCGATGGCGTGTTCGGCCGTGGCCGAGGCGCCCCGGGGCATGGAGTTCCTGCTGTCCCGCAACCGGATCAACGTGGCAGTATCGCGAGGGCAGTGGCGCGCCGTCGTCGTCCGTTCCCCGGAGCTGACGAACTTCATGCCGACCCATCCGGAAGGCCTGGAACAGCTGGGCGGCTTCATCGGCCTCTGCCAGCGCTCAATTCCCGCCGGCCCCTAGGGACATGCCCATTCTTTGAACCGTGCAATGGACATGCACCCCGTCGACGGGCTGCCCGGGAGGACATGCCCATTCTTAAAGCCGAACAGTGGACAGAATGGCATCCTGTCCACTGTTCGAGGCCCACGCTGGGCATGTCCCCAGGCTGTCGCCTGGCCTGCGGTCCTAGTTTGAGCTCTGGTAGGCCGGGTAGTCGGTGTAACCCTCGGCGCCGTCGGTGTAAAAGGTAGCCTGGTCTGGCTCGTTGACGGGCAGCCCTTCGCGCCAGCGTCGCACCAGATCCGGGTTAGCGATGGCGGGGCGCCCCACGACGACGGCGTCAGTGTGGCCGTCCGAGACCAGCGACTTGGCTTCCTCGGCGGTGGTGATGACGCCGAACCCGGTGTTCACGAGGAAGGTGCCAGCGAAGCGCGTGCGAAGGTCCTGAACCAGTTCGCTCGTCGGCTCCTTGTGAAGGACGCTGAGGTAGGCCAGCTTGAGCGGCGCCAGGGCGTCCACCAGGTAACCGTACGTTTCGAGGACGTCGGCGGCGTCCAGCTCCAGGGCCCCCTGGACGTTGTGC
>NZ_JBFRFD010000469.1:0-2853 GCF_052114645.1 Arthrobacter sp. 2YAF22_2 | reverse complement strand
GTATGGTCAGACCACGCCCCAGTACGGGCAGC
The DNA here is from genome assembly GCF_052114645.1 of Arthrobacter sp. 2YAF22_2. Taxonomy (NCBI): domain Bacteria; kingdom Bacillati; phylum Actinomycetota; class Actinomycetes; order Micrococcales; family Micrococcaceae; genus Arthrobacter; species Arthrobacter sp. 2YAF22_2. The sequence continues at coordinate 2,821 of NZ_JBFRFD010000469.1, read as the reverse complement.
AGGCGCCGGGCTACGGACAGCAGCCGACGGCCCCGCAGTACGGCCAGAATGCCGCGCAGGCTCCGCAATATGGTCAGAACGCTCCCCAGTACGGCCAGCAGGCGCCGGGCTACGGCCAGTCCCCGTACGCCCAGTCCCCCTACGGCCAGTCGCCCTACGGTCAGCAGCAGGGTCCCGGCGGCGTGCCGAAGCTCGTCAATGTTGCGTTCTGGCTCATCGTGGCCTCCGGCGCAATATGGGTGCTCTCCCTCCTCCTGTCCATCGGGGGTCTGGACACCCCGGCCTTGCGGGACATGTTCCAGCGCCAGATGGCGACAAGCGGCGCTGACGTCAACTTCAGCGAAGTCAAGCCGTTCTTGGTCGGCACCATCGTGGTGTTCGCCGTGATCAGCGCGGGCCTTTACGCGCTCGTGGCAATCAACGTCCGCAAGGGCAGAAACTGGGCACGGATCCTCGGCACCGTCTTCGCGGTCCTATCTATCTTCAGCCTGCTCCCGCTCAGCATCGGAACCCTTGCGGTGCTGGCAGGCATTGCAGGCATCGTGATGTTGTACCTTCCGGCGACGTCCCCGTACTTTCGGAAGCAGCAGCCATTCGCCAACCCATACGCGCAGAACCCCTACGGCCGCTAGGCCAGGCACCCGCCGCAGGCGGGGGTATCAGGGCAGGGTATCAGGGCGCGGGATCCGGAACAGCCGACAGCTAGTCGGCGTCGTCCGGGTCCTGCGCCCTTTGCGCGTGATAGGCGAGGATCTGCAGTTCGGTGGCCATATCCACCTTGCGCAGATTGACGCCCGGCGGCACCTGGAGCAGGACCGGGGCGAAGCTCAGGATGCTGCGCACACCGGAGGCCACCACCCGGTCGCACACGCCCTGCGCCACCGCTGCCGGCAGCGCCAGAACGGCCATGTTGGCACCGGTGCGGTGCAGCACGGATTCGAGGTCCGCGGCGTCGCTCACCCGCAGCCAGCCCACCTCGCTGCCCACCACCATCTGGTCGGCATCGAAAATGGCCACGATGTCAAAGCCCCGCGATTCAAAGCCGCCGTAGCGGGCGAGCGCCTTGCCGAGGTTGCCCGCGCCGACGATCGCCACCTTCCAGTCATGGGTCAGACCCAGCGCCGCGGCAATGTGACGGTTCAAGTACTGCACTTCATAGCCCACGCCCCGGGTCCCGTAGGAGCCCACGTAGGAGAGGTCCTTGCGGAGGGTGGAGGAGCTGACGCCACAGGCCTCGGCCAGCGACTCGGAGGATACGCGGTCCACGCCCTCGGCCAGCAGTGCGGTCAGGGCGCGCAGATAGAGGGTCAGCCGGGCCACGGCCGCGGGCGGGATCTGCTTGGCGGCAGAACCGGCTCCCCCGGGCAGGGCATCGGGTGATGAATCCAGCGAAGTCACTATCTGCTCCATTGCGTCGCGTTGTTTCTCCACTCTAGAGCCCCGGGAGTTCGTGCCACAAAGCAGAGGGCGCGAGCACCGGCCGCCGGTTCAGGGAGCACTCAGGCCTGCTGGCCCAGCGCGCGGCGCAAGGTTCGGGCCAGTCTCGCCTCATCGATCCGCCAGAAATCCCGCTGGACGCCGTCCACCAGCAGCACGGGAATTTCCTCGGCATAGCGCTCGCGCAGGCCGGCGTCGTCGTCGATCGACTGCTCGGACCACTCGAGTCCCAGGGCGGCGGTGACGCGCCCGACGGCGTCGCGCGCGTCCGCGCACAGGTGGCAGTTGGCTTTGGTAATCAGGACTACATCGGGGGGCAGCACGGGTTTGGCCATGGATCCACGGTAGCCCCGCCCTGCGTCACGCGTCGAAGCGGCCCAGGGGTTCCCACGCGGTGCGGCGGCGTGCCTGCTGCGCATGCGGCCCGCTGGCATTGACTAGACTCGTGGCATGCCCGAGGAGAAGATCGTCGCTGTCCCCACGGGGCCGGATGTGCCACCGCAGCATGGCGAGGCCGCCTTCTTCGACGTCGACAACACCCTCATGCGGGGCGCCAGCCTTTTCCATGTGGCCCGCAAGATGCATCAGCGCGGGGCGTTCACCATTCCGCAGGCTGCCGGCTTCGCCTGGAAGCAGCTGATGTTCGTGCTCCGCGGCGAAAACATCGACGACGTCCACGCCGTCCGCGACACCGCCCTCAGCCTCGGCTCCGGTCTGACAGTCAAGGACATTGAAGTGCTCGGCGAAGAGGTCTACGACGAGATGATCGAGTCGCGGATCTGGCCCGGCACCAAGGCGCTGGCCGAACAGCACCTGCGCATGGGCCRCCGGGTCTGGCTCGTCACGGCGACCCCGATCGAGGTGGCAACCGTGATTTCCACCCGGCTCGGCCTCACCGGCGCCCTCGGCACGGTCGGCGAGATCCACGACGGGGCCTACACCGGACGGCTCGTGGGCGAGATCCTGCACGGGCCCGCCAAGGCCGTGGCGGTCCGCGGCTTAGCCGAGGCCGAAGGCCTGGACCTGGACCGCTGCTGGGCCTACAGCGACTCGCACAATGACATTCCACTGCTCGGCATGGTCGGGCACCCGGTGGCCATCAACCCCGACGCCCGGCTGCGCCGCCACGCGCGCGAACACAACTGGCCGGTCTACGACTTCCGGTCAGGACGCCGGGCGGCAACCCTGGGCCTCAAGGCCGCGACCGTCGGCGGGGCCATCTACGGCTTGTGGCGGGGCTTCTCCCGCTTCCGCGGCCCCGCGGCGTAAAGCCGCCCCGCAGCCGGCGCGCCCGCTCCGGGACAAAGAAAATGCCCGCCGCCGGGAAGGCAACGGGCATTGACGCTGTGTGAAGTAGTTCTACTTCTTGTTGCGACGCTGGTGG
>NZ_JBFRFD010000468.1:0-2863 GCF_052114645.1 Arthrobacter sp. 2YAF22_2 | reverse complement strand
CCTGAGTTCCACGCCATCCCGCTGGATGACTACGATCTGGGCAGCGACTTCCGCTAAACGGATAGCTCTCCCAAGGATGGTCCCGCACCGCAAGGTGGGGGACCATCCCCGTTTAACCCGTCGATTGCTCCGTAGCTGCCGTTTTGGGACCCCAAAAGGGCGCTACCGGAGCAATCGACGGGTGGGGTAGCCCCTCGCTTCCGCGCCGATTAAGGGCAGGGAGCCCACCGTGGTAGACTTGAGACTAATTGTTATTGTGGCAGTGGATGAGGGCGCCGGTTTCAGTTACTCAGCGTAAGGCTGAGACGCTGAACCAGGACGACGTTTCCGGTTTGCAGGGTTCTTGTGCAACGTATGCCACATTTTCGCATGCCTAGGGGCCAGTCGGGATGGAATTCCGGGGCCCGGGCCTGCGGTCCGACTATTAAGGCTTCGCCTCGGCTGCTCTGGAGAGAATTTCACGGCTCGAGCTGCGGGGCGCAGCGACAAGAGAGTGGTCGCCAACGGCCGCTCCGGATAAAACGGAGAACACGAGAGTGCCTACGATTAACCAGCTGGTCCGGAAGGGCCGCACGCCGAAGGTCAAGAAGACCAAGGCCCCCGCGCTTAACGGCAGCCCGATGCGCCGCGGTGTTTGCACCCGCGTGTACACGACAACCCCGAAGAAGCCGAACTCGGCTCTGCGTAAGGTTGCCCGCGTGCGCCTCAACGGTGGCGTTGAAGTGACCGCTTACATCCCCGGTGTGGGTCACAACCTGCAGGAGCACTCCATTGTGCTCGTCCGTGGTGGTCGCGTTAAGGACCTCCCGGGTGTCCGCTACAAGATTGTCCGTGGCGCCCTCGATACCCAGGGTGTAAAGAACCGTAAGCAGGCCCGCAGCCGCTACGGCGCAAAGATGGAGAAGAAGTAATATGCCTCGCAAGGGTCCGGCCCCSAAGCGGCCGCTAGTACTAGATCCGGTTTACGGCTCCCCGCTGGTCACGCAGTTGATCAACAAGGTGCTCGTTGACGGCAAGAAGTCCACCGCAGAGCGCATCGTCTACGGTGCCCTCGAAGGCGCCCGCGAGAAGAGCGGCGGCGACCCCGTTGCCGCCCTCAAGAAGGCCATGGAGAACATCAAGCCGAGCCTTGAGGTGAAGTCCCGCCGCGTCGGTGGCGCCACCTACCAGGTCCCCGTTGAGGTCAAGCCGGGCCGCGCAACTGCGCTGGCCCTGCGCTGGCTCGTCGGCTACTCCAAGGCCCGCCGCGAAAAGACCATGACCGAGCGCCTCCGGAACGAAATCCTGGATGCCTCCAACGGTCTCGGCGCCGCTGTGAAGCGCCGCGAAGACACCCACAAGATGGCCGAGTCCAACAAGGCCTTCGCTCACTACCGCTGGTAATACTTCCCGGACGCCGTCGGCTCAACCGAGCCGGCGGCGAACGTGCAGTCCATCCGAAAGGGAGACACCGTGGCACAGGACGTGCTTACCGACCTTAGCAAGGTCCGCAACATCGGCATCATGGCCCACATCGATGCCGGCAAGACCACTACTACCGAGCGCATCCTGTTCTACACGGGTGTGAACCACAAGATCGGCGAAACGCACGACGGCGCGTCGACCACCGACTGGATGGAACAGGAAAAGGAACGCGGCATCACCATCACGTCTGCCGCCGTGACCTGCTTCTGGGAAAACAACCAGATCAACATCATYGACACCCCGGGCCACGTGGACTTCACGGTCGAGGTTGAGCGCTCCCTGCGCGTCCTCGACGGTGCTGTCGCAGTGTTCGACGGCAAGGAAGGCGTGGAGCCGCAGTCCGAGACTGTTTGGCGCCAGGCCGACAAGTACAACGTCCCGCGCATCTGCTTCGTCAACAAGATGGACAAGCTCGGCGCTGACTTCTACTTCACCGTCGACACCATCATCAGCCGCCTCGGTGCCAAGCCGCTCGTCATGCAGCTGCCGATCGGTGCCGAGAACGACTTCATCGGCGTCGTCGACCTGCTGTACATGCGTGCACTGGTCTGGCCCGGCGACTCCAAGGGTGACGTCACCATGGGTRCCAAGTACGAGATCCAGGAGATCCCGGCTGACCTCAAGGAAAAGGCCGAAGAGTACCGCGCAACGCTCGTTGAGACCGTTGCAGAGTCCTCCGAAGAGCTCATGGAGAAGTACCTCGAAGGTGAAGAAATCACCGAAGACGAGCTCAAGGCCGGCATCCGCAAGATGACGATCAACTCCGAGCTCTACCCGGTCTTCTGTGGCTCCGCGTTCAAGAACCGCGGCGTGCAGCCGATGCTGGACGCCGTCGTGGACTACCTGCCGAACCCGCTCGACGTTCCCCCGATGATCGGTCACGATCCTCGCGACGAAGAGAAGGAACTGACCCGGAAGCCCTCCGCTGACGAGCCGTTCTCCGCGCTGGCGTTCAAGATTGCCGCGCACCCGTTCTTCGGCCAGCTCACCTTCATCCGCGTGTACTCCGGTCACGTGGAAGCAGGCTCCCAGGTGGTTAACTCCACCAAGGGTAAGAAGGAGCGCATCGGCAAGCTGTTCCAGATGCACGCCAACAAGGAAATGCCGGTTGACGGCGCTACCGCTGGCCACATCTACGCAGCTATCGGCCTGAAGGACACCACCACCGGCGACACGCTGTGCGATCCGAGCAACCAGATCGTCCTTGAGTCCATGAGCTTCCCGGAGCCCGTGATCTCGGTTGCGATCGAGCCGAACACCAAGGGTGACCAGGAGAAGCTCTCCACGGCCATCCAGAAGCTCTCCGCTGAGGACCCGACCTTCCAGGTCTCCCTCAACGAAGACACCGGCCAGACCATCATCGCCGGCATGGGCGAGCTTCACCTGGACATCCTGGTGG
>NZ_JBFRFD010000467.1:0-2903 GCF_052114645.1 Arthrobacter sp. 2YAF22_2 | reverse complement strand
GTTCCGGGGTGCCGGCGCCGGTGGCGCCCATGAAGCCGACGGCGTGCGAGTCGTCCACCATCACCATGGCGTCGTACTTCTCGGCGAGGTCGCAGATCGCTTCGAGCGGGGCCAGGAAGCCGTCCATGGAGAAGACGCCGTCGGTGACGATGATCTTGCGCCGGGCCGGGTTTTCCTGCGTGGTGGCCTCGATCAGCCGGGATTCGAGGTCGGCCATGTCCTGGTTGGCGTAGCGGAAGCGCTGGGCCTTGCAGAGCCGGATCCCGTCGATGATCGAGGCGTGGTTCAGCGCGTCGGAGATGACGGCGTCCTCCGGGCCGAACAGGGACTCGAAGACCCCGCCGTTGGCGTCGAAGCAGCTGGAGAACAGGATGGTGTCCTCGGTGCCGAGGAACTTCGAGACCCGCTCCTCGAGGGCCAGGTGCAGGTCCTGGGTGCCGCAGATGAAGCGGACGCTGGCCATCCCGAAGCCGCGGTCGTCCATGGCGGTCTTGGCCGCTGCGATGATCTGCGGGTGGTCCGCGAGGCCGAGGTAGTTGTTGGCGCAAAAATTCAGCACATCCGCCGCACCGTGGCCGATCTGGCCGGCCCGGATGTGGCCGGCCTGCGGCGAGTCGATGTGCCGCTCGGTCTTGAACAGGCCGGCGCCGCGGATCTCGTCGAGTTCCTGCTGCAACTGGTCTTTGATGGCTGAATACATTTCGGTGCGCTCCTCAGCTGGGGTGAATTTTTGTACGGTACCGGATAACAGGCGCGGCCTAGAAGCCGGTCCAGTCGAGCACGACCTTGCCGCCCACGCCGGCCCGGGCAATTTCGAAGCCCTTCTCCCAGTCCGAGGCGGGCAGCGTGTCCGTGACGACGGCCGAGATGTTGGCGTGCAGCACCGGGTTGGAGGACAGCATGGCGCTCATCGCGTACCAGGTCTCGAACATTTCCCGGCCGTAGATGCCCTTCAGGGTCAGCATGTGCGTGACCACCTTGCCCCAGTCGATGTCGATCGACCGGCTGGGCAGCCCCAGCATCGCGATCCGGCCGCCGTGGTTCATGTTCTCGATCATCTCAGGCAGCGCGGTGGGGTGGCCGGACATTTCCATGCCGATGTCGAAGCCTTCGCGCATGCCCAGTTCGCGCTGGGCATCCTTGACCCGCGTCTTGGAGACGTCGATCGCGAGGTCGACGCCGAGCTGCCGGGCGAGCTCAAGGCGCGGGGCCGAGACGTCCGTGATGGCGATTTTCCKGGCCCCGGCGTGGCGGGCGACGGCGATCGCCATCAGGCCGATGGGTCCGGCGCCGGTGATCAGCACGTCCTCGCCGACCAGGGGGAAGCTCAGCGCGGTGTGCACGGCGTTGCCGAACGGGTCGAAGATCGCTCCGAGTTCCGGGGTCACGGACGGATCGTGGTGCACCCAGACGTTGGTTTCCGGGATGACGACGTACTCGGCGAAGGCGCCGTCGCGTTGCACTCCGACGCTGACGGTGTTGATGCACATCTGCTTGCGGCCGGCGCGGCAGTTGCGGCAGATCCCGCAGACGATGTGGCCTTCGCCGGAGACCCGGTCACCGACCCGGACGTCCCGGACGTCCTCGCCCACCTCCACGACCTCGCCGTAGAACTCGTGGCCGGCGATCAGGGGCGCGTTGATGATCCCTTGCGCCCACGCGTCCCACGACTGGATGTGCAGGTCCGTGCCGCAGATTCCGGCGCTGATAACCCGGATCTTGACGTCCCCGGCGCCGGCCTGCGGCTCGGGGCGGTCGACCAGTTCGAATCCCGCATGGGCGCCGGACTTGTAGAGAGCCTTCATGGGCGTGCCTAACTGTGCTGGTTGCCGCGGTCTTCGATGCGGCGCGTGTGGGACAACTCACCCCATTAGACCGGCCCAAAAGCATTAGCACAACCAAAATTTTCTCAATCGACGATTTAGCTTTTACTTCTGCATAGGATGGGGGGCATGGAAATCCACCAGCTCGAAATGCTCCGCGAACTCGGGGCCCTGGGCAGCGTCAAGGCCGTCGCGGAAACGCTGCTGGTGACACCCTCGGCGGTGTCCCAGCAACTGGCAGCGCTGCAGAAGTCCGTAGAGGTGCCGCTGACCCGGAAGGAGGGCCGGAACCTGGTCCTGACCGAGGCCGGGCAGGTGCTCGCGGATGCGGGGGCCGCCGTCGTGAGTGCAATGGCAGATGCGCGGATGGCGATCGGCGCATACCACGGGTCGCCGGTGGCGCCGGTGACCCTGAGCGGGTTCCACAGCGCCGGCCAGGCCTTGTTCGGGCCGCTCGCCCGGCTGCTGGCCGAACCCGGCCAGCCGCGGATCCAGCTCTCCGACGAGGATGTCGCCCAGCAGGATTTCCCGGCCTTGACCGCCCGGTATGACCTGGTGCTGGCGCACCGGATGGACCACAGCCCGCGGTGGCCCGGGGAACGCGTGGCGGTGATTCCGCTCGCGCACGAGCCGCTGGACGTGGCCCTGCCGGCCGGCCACCGGCTCGCCGGGCAGCGGGCGGTGACGGCGGACGACGTCGTCGGCGAACCCTGGGTGACCAGCCACGCCGGCTACTCCCCCGCGGACGTGCTCGCCGCCGTCGCCGCCGTGTCCAGCCGAGAACTGAACATTGTGCACCGGATCAATGATTACTCGACGGTGGCGGCGCTGGTGGCGGCCGGGGGTGTGATCGGGCTGTTGCCGCGGCATACCGCTCGGCCTGTGTTGAACCCGGAGATCGTGCTGAAGCCGCTGGAAGGGATCAGCACCAAGCGCCGGATCGACATCTTGGCCCGGCCGGAGAACCTAAAACGCAGATCGGTCATGATGGTCTGCGATGCGCTGCAGAGAATCATGACGGGGCTGGTCACCTAATCCCCTGTTAACCCAACTGGCTCGCAGTTGTTGTCGTTTTGAGGG
>NZ_JBFRFD010000466.1:0-2915 GCF_052114645.1 Arthrobacter sp. 2YAF22_2 | reverse complement strand
GCTGTGCGCTGGGGTATTCGGCCAGGGTCAATCCGACGCCGACGGTGGTGGAAGTCTTCCCGATGCCGCCCTTGAGGCTCAGCACAGCCGTGTTATAGCTGCCCTGGAGTTGGCGGGAGATCCGGCGCGCCAGCTCGTCCTCTTCGCGTTGCCGGGCGCTCGGGCCCAGGTTCAGGCCGCCGCCCGTCATCTTGTAGAGGGCCTCCCGGAATCCGCCGACGGGCCGCGGCTTTTGTTCCCGGACAAAGAGGCCCGGCGAGCTGATGAAGTCCGGGACCGGAGCGTTCGCCAGGGCGGCGGACCGGCTCGCTGAGCGGGTGGCGCGGGTGGGCAGCGGGGGAACGACGGCGGGTGCGGAGTCGGGCAGGTGCGCTTCCTCCGGCGCCACCGGGGCAGACGTCGGCGGGGCTGCGGGCGGCCGCGGGGCGGCAGGCTGCTGAGGGGCGGGCGGCGCCTGGACGATCACCGGGGTGGTTCCGGTGGCCGGGTTCCCAAAGCGCTCATCGGCGGCCTCCGCGGCCTGGGCCCAGGAGCTGCTGCGCGGTGGCGCCGGGCGGGAAGGGGGTTCAGTGGTTTCCGCGGTGGCGCTGCGGGGGTTGACGACCGGCATGGTTCCTGTCCGGACAGCCTCATCTGGACCGTCGGCGCGACGCAAATCGCGGCGACGGCGAAGTTCAGGCTGTCCTGAGTTTTCAGCAGTGGCGGCTGAGTTGTCTTCCACCGGTTCGGGCATGTTTTGGTTTCTCCCCCAGGACTCACAGCGGAGCACGCTGCGGCGCTTGTTGTGACTTCTTTCAAAGGGCAAGTCTAGGCGAAGTAGTGAGCACCCTTATCTTCGGGTCTTTCGGTTCCCGGTTCAGTGGTGGGCGCCGGTCTCCTTGAGCCGCTTGATGAACCAGCGCGATTGCTCCGGGCCGTACGGCAGGATCGGGATGGCCTTGGTGGCGTCGTTCGGCGTCTCCCGGGTAGCCTGCGTTGCCTGCCGGACGGCCGTGCTCATGGTGTTGGCCATGGTCTTGACGAACTCGTCGCTGCAGGGTTCGCCGTGGCCGGGGATCAGGAATTCGTAGCGGTGCCGCAGCGCGGAAATATGCCGCAGGGCGTCGGCCCATTCTTCCGGGAAGGAGTCTTCGAAGGACGGGTGGGATCCTTGTTCCACGAGATCGCCCGCATACAGCGTGGTTGCCGTGCCCACCAGGAGGTCGCCGTCGGTGTGCCCGCGTCCCAGGTAGAACAGGGTTGCGGTTTGGCTGCCCAGATCCACCAGCACCGGCTGGTCCCGGACGATTGCGTTCGGCACCACGAGCTCCACGGCGTCGCCGTCGCCCGCGGCCATTTCCGGTTCCGCGGCCGCCACGAGGTGGCGTTGGGCGTCGCCGTTGCCCTCGATGTCCGCGGCGCAGTTTTGGTGCCCCCAGAACTCGGTCACGCCGTCGTCGGCGAAAACGGCGTTGCCGAAGAAGTGGTCATAGTGGGCGTGCGAGTTGACCACCACCAGCGGCAGTTGCGTCTTTTCCCGCACGGCGTCCAGGATCTCACGGCCCTGCCGGGGCCCGCCGCCGGTGTCGATCACCATGGCCCGTTCGGTGCCGACAACCAGCCCGGTGTTGAGCAGGGATCCTTGGGTGGTCAGCACGTAGTTGTCCTGGCCGACCTCGAGCCATCGTGACATGAAATCTCCGTAGTCCGGCACGGCGCCGGCATGGTTGGTGCGATGTTCAGGCCTCGATTCTACCCAGCGGGCCTTAGAGATCCGCCAGCACCGACCCCGGGTTTTCGATCGCGTCGGCGACAAAGCGCAGGAATCCGCCGGCGGTTCCGCCGTCGCAGACACGGTGGTCGAAGGTGAGGGTTAGCTCGGTGACCTTGCGGACGGCGAGCTCGCCGTGGACCACCCACGGCTTGTCGATGATGCGGCCGACACCGAGGATGCCCACCTCGGGGTGGTTGATGATGGCCGCGGAACCGTCGACGCCGAAGACGCCATAGTTGTTCAGCGTGAAGGTGCCGCTGCCCAGTTCCGCGGGCGTCGCCTTGCCCTCGCGGACGACGGCGGTGAGCCGCCGGATCTCAGCGTCCAGTTCCCGGGCGCTGAGTTTGTCCGCGTTGCGCACCGAGGGGACCATGAGTCCCCGGCCGGTCTGGGCGGCGAAGCCGAGGTTGACCCCGTCGAAGGCCACGATCTCCTGGCTGGCGCCGCCGGTGGTGTCCTCGGTGGTGACGATCCGGGAGTTCAGTTCGGGGAATTTCTTGAGCCCTGCGGTGACAAACCGGGCGATGAACGCCAGCAGTCCCGGGGTGTGCTGCGGATCGGATTTTTTCAGCGCGGAGCGCAGTTCCACGAGCGCCGTGGCGTCCACGTCCACCCACACGGTGGCTTCGGGAATCTCCGACCGGCTGCGGCTCATGTTGGCGGCAACGGCCTTGCGCACACCCCGCACCGGGGTCCGCGCGGAGATACCGAGGCCTGTCCGTGCGTCCGTGCCGCCAGCCTGGGCCGGAGCCGCAACGGGGGCGGCAGCTGGTGTCTCCGGGCGCTCAACCTCCGAGGGCTTGATGGCGGACTCGACGTCGCGCCGCATGATCAGCCCGCTGGTGCCCGACCCCTGAAGTTCCCCCAGATCCACCCCATGGTCCCGGGCCATCCGCCGGACCAACGGAGAAATCACAGCCCCCAGCTTCCCCGGAACCCGTGTCCGCATCAGCAAAAGATCGTCGGCAGCCTTCTCCGCCTCCGAAACCTGCACCGCAGGCTCGGCCAATACAGCCCGCTTCGGAGCCCGACTCCGCCGAGCAACCCCATGCCCGCCCGGAGTCCCATACCCAATCAACACATTCCCGGACCCAGCCTTCTCCTCCTCCCGGTAAACCTCGGCGGCAACAGCGGCCGGCGACTCAGCATCAGGCGACACGCC